>NZ_RKLQ01000002.1:1059676-1343505 GCF_019599405.1 Haloarcula salinisoli
GGTGACCGAAGGAACCGCGAGTAGTGCGATGCGGCCCGGTCGGTCACGGTGTACAGTAACGGCAAAGAGTCTCGCCGCCCTACGGCCGGTATGGTCAGCGCTGTCGCCATCGCCGGACTTGTCGTTATCGTGCTGGTCAACAGCGCCGTGACGGCACTGATGACACGATTCTTCAGGGTTCGGCTCAACACACGCTGGGGCGGGCTGCTCTACTCCCTGTTGCTCTGTCCGCTCGCGCTTCTCATCCTCGGAGTGGTACTGTCGGTCCCCATCGGCTCGTTCATCGACCTCGGCACCGTCACGTTCCTGACGCTAGCGGTGATGCTCCCGCTCGCACTGGGGATGACGTTCGACTACGTCTGGATGCCCTCGCCCGACGAGGTCGAGTTGCCGACGTCGACGTAGCTACGCCAGCGCGTCGCGGACCTGCTCGTAGACAGTCTCGGGGTCCTGGGTGGCGTCGACCCGGACGAAGCGGTCTGGCTCAGCGTCTATGAGTCGTTCGTAGTTCGCACGGACGTCGGCGAGGTACTCCGCCGTCTCGAACTTGTTCGTGGCGCCGCTGCGGCGGGCGGCCGTCTCCGGGTCGAGGTCGAGATACACCGTCAGGTCCGGCGGTCGCGTCCAGGGCTCGTGGACCTGCTTGACGTACGCCAGTGGGTCGTCGAAATGGTCGCTGTCGGCCAGCGTCGCACCCTGGTAGGCGTATCTGGAGTCGGAGTAGCGGTCTGAGACCACCAGCGAGTCGTCTTCGAGAGCAGGCCGAACGGTGTCGGCCAGGTGGGCCGCGTGGTCGGCCGTGTAGAGAAAGAGCTCGGCCAGCGAGTCGGCGCCGTCGTTCTGGATAGAGCGCATGACGGCCTCGCCGTACCAGCTGTCGGTCGGTTCGCGGGTGAAGGTCGCTTCGACCTCGTCGTCGGCCCGTAGCCGCTCCCACACCGTCGTCTTCCCGCTGCCGTCGAGCCCCTCCAGCGTAACGAGCATACCGGAGCGTCGGCGGCCGGGTACGTAAGCGCCCCGAACCCCGCGCTCACTCCCGTGGCCCAACTGGTTTCGCCCTATCTTTACGTTTGTTCGGCGGGAAGGAAAGCGTATGGACGTACTTGTAGTCGGCGGCAGTGGTTTCGTTGGACAGCATCTCTGTCGGGAACTCGACGACCGCGACCACGACGTGACCGCTCTGTCACGGGACCCCCACGACGCCGAGCTACCCGACGGCGTCACCCGCAAGGAGGGTGACGTGACCGACTACGACAGCATCGCCGGCGCCTTCGAGGGCCGTGACGCCGTCGTCTTCCTCCCGGCGCTGTCACCGCTGTTCAAGCCCGACGGCGGCGACGAGATGCACGAGGTGGTCCATCTGGGCGGCACCGAGAACTGCGTCAAGGCGGCCGAAGAACACGGCGTGGACCGCTTCCTCCAGATGAGCGCGCTGGGCGCGGACCCCGACGGTGGGACCCATTACCTCCGGGCGAAGGGGAAAGCCGAAGCCGTCGTCAAGAACTCGGAGCTGGACTGGACCATCTTCCGCCCGTCGGTCGTCTTCGGAGACGGCGGCGAGTTCGTCTACTTCACCAAGCGCCTCAAGGAGATATTCGCCCCTGCGGTGCCGCTGTACCCGCTACCCGGCGGCGGCAAAAAGGCCCACTTCCAGCTCATCTGGATAGACGACCTCGTGCCGATGCTCGCCGACGCGCTGGAGGGCGAGGAACACGTCGGCCAGACCTACGAGGTCGGCGGGCCCGAGACGCTGAGTCTCCGGGAGGCCACCGAACTGGTCTTCGCGGCTGAGGGCAAGTCCATCACTATCGTCCCGCTGCCGATGCCCCTGGCCAAAATCGGGCTCCCGGTGCTTGGCTCACTCGGGTTCCCGATGGGGAGCGACCAGTACGAGGGGCTGGACTTCGACAACACGCCCACCACCAACGACGTCGAGGTGTTCGGTCGCGACCCGGCGTCTTTGCGGTCGTTCCGCTCGTATCTCGGGGTGGCCTAGACACCTTTCATTGTCAGGGCAAATAATCGAGGCGGCCGTTCCTGTCGGGAATCGCCACAGTCCGAGCGCGAGCCGAACCTCCGTCAAACGACTGTAGCCGTCCCGTCGCGCCCGCTTGCGATTTCAGGGCTCACTGTACGTCAAGTAGCTTTTGTTTTTGCGTCGAGCTTTCATCGCTGAGATTTGGGCAAAAAACTTATACGCACTATCCTACTTACCACTTTCAACCGGAGAACTATATCAATGAAACTCGCGATGATCGGCTTCGGGCAGGCCGGTGGCAAAATCGTGGACAAATTCCTCGAGTACGACGAGAAGACGGGCTCGGGAATCGTCCGCTCGGCCGTGGCGGTCAACACGGCCAAAGCTGACCTGCTGGGGCTAGAACACATTCCGGAGGAGAATCGGGTGCTAATCGGACAGGCCCGCGTCAAGGGCCACGGCGTGGGCGCCGACAACGAACTGGGCGCTGAAATCGCCGAGGAGGACATCGACGAGGTCCAGGGGGCCATCGACAACATCCCCGTCCACGAGGTCGACGCGTTCCTCGTCGTCGCCGGGCTGGGCGGCGGGACCGGGTCCGGTGGGTCGCCGGTCGTCGCGAAACACCTCAAACGCATCTACACCGAACCCGTCTACGGGCTCGGCGTCCTGCCGGGCAGCGACGAGGGTGGTATCTACACCCTCAACGCCGCCAGGTCGTTCCAGACGTTCGTCCGCGAGGTGGACAACCTCATGGTGTTCGACAACGACGCCTGGCGCCAGACCGGCGAGTCCGTCGAGGGCGGCTACGACCACATCAACGAGGAGATCGTCCGCCGCTTTGGCGTCCTCTTCGGCGCGGGCGAAGTCGAAGCCGGCGACAACATCGCCGAGAGCGTCGTCGACTCCTCCGAGATCATCAACACGCTCGACGGCGGCGGCGTCTCCACCGTCGGCTACGCCTCCGAGGACGTCGAGGTCGACTCCAGCGGTGGCGGACTGCTCTCGCGGTTCAAGGGCGACAGCGACGGCGGCGACGACGGGATGGACACGGCCAACACCACCAACCGCATCACCTCGCTTGTCCGCAAGGCCGCCCTCGGGCGGCTGACGCTGCCCTGTGAAATCGAGGGCACCGAGCGCGCGCTGCTCGTGATGGCCGGGCCGCCCAAACACCTCAACCGGAAGGGTATCGAGCGGGGCCGCAAGTGGCTCGAAGAGCAGACCGGCTCGATGGAAGTGCGTGGCGGGGACTACCCGACCAACGCCCCGAAGGTCGCCGCCTCCATTCTGCTTGCTGGCGTCCACAACGTTCCCCGCATCAAGGAGCTCCAGCAGGTCGCCATCGAAGCCCAGGACAACATCGACGACATCCGCCAGCAAAGCGAAGATAACTTAGAGAACTTGGTTGAAGACGATGAAGATGAACTCGATCCACTATTCTAGGGCGACGGTCGCATTGCTCTGTGTCGTCGGGCTGGTGGCCGTTGCGGGCACAGCGGGTGCCTTCAGCTTCTCGACAGAGGGCGATGTGCCCAACGAGACCGCCGTCGACAGCGAGGTGTCGGCCACGTACGTCATCGACGACCCGTACACGGACGTTCCGAGCGAATGGACGCTCCGGGGTGAGACCGAGCTCGAGGACGTTAGCTGGACCATCGAGGTACTCGACCGCGGCAACGTCGTCTACGACGATACCTACGGGACCCAGTCGTTCAACCAGACGATGGACGGCGAGGGCGCCCAGGACGGTGACGAGGTCCGTATCGTCCTCGAGGGGACCGCGCCAGCCGTCGAGAACTACACCTACGAGCCCAGGGAGAACTACACGGTCGCGGCTCTCTCGCGGGTGACCGGCAGCAACGAGAACGAGTTCCACACCGACTCGGCTCACCACTACACGAACCAGAGCCGTGAGGCCCGGCAGGCTATCGACGACGCCGGCGCGGCTATCGACGAGGCCGGCGGCAACAGCGAGGCCGAGAACCTGCGAGGTAACGCCATCTCCGCCTATGAGAACGGTAACTTCGAGAACGCTATCGACCTCGCGAACCAGGCCCAGAACACGGCCGAACAGGCCCAGCAGAGCCAGCAGACCACCCAGACGCTGCTGTACGCAGCTGGCGCGGTCGTGCTCTTGCTCCTGCTCGGTGGCGGGGGCTTCTACCTCTACAGCCAGTCCCAAGAGGACGACTACAGCAAGCTGTAATGCGACTCGTCGTCCCCGTCTCGGGGTCCGACCCGAAAACCCGCCTCTCCTCCCTTCTCACGCCTGACGAGCGCCGCGAGTTCACCGAAGCGATGCTCGCGGACGTCATCGGGGCTCTCGACGCGGCGGGCCACAGTCCGGCGGTCGTCGCGACCGCGCCGGTCACGTGTGACGCGCCCGTCACCGTCGACGAGCGGGGGCTCGATTCGCTCGTCAACGGGCTGCTCGCCGAGACGAACGGTGAACTGGCCGTCGTGATGGCCGACCTCCCGCTGCTCACGCCAGCAACCGTCGAGCGGCTATTCGCCCCCGACGCCGACGTGGTGCTGGCGCCCGGCACCGGCGGCGGGACGAACGCCTTCGTCTCCTGCCACCCCGACTTTCGTGTCGACTACCACGGCGCGTCGATTCGGGACCACCGCCGGATTGCCCGCGAGGTCGGCGCGACTGTCGCCGAAGTTGACTCGCGCCGACTGGCGACGGATATCGACGAGCCCGACGACCTCCCGGAAGTCCTGCTTCACAGCAACGGCGCCGCCGCCGACTGGCTCCGCGACGCCGGCTTCGAACTCGTCACCGACGGCGGCCGCGTGACGGTCGAACGGGCCTGAGTGATTGTCGGGGTGGTGTTTCGCTACGAGCATAGAATTCGAAGAGCCAGAAAGCCCCCACGTTCTCGGCTTTGGCTCGCGGGCCGCGCGAGGCGGTTTCACCGCCTCGGTTTCGCGGCGCGTAGCGCCGCGCAAGGCCCGCTCGCCAAGACGAGGGACCTCCGGTCCCTCGCGACCCGCGACTCGCTGTCGAACCACCCCCGAGTTTAGCTGGCCGGGGCTTTCTGGCTATTGACGGCTGATTTCACCTATCAAAACACTGCTAGAGGCGAGACGCTTACAGTGCTCTGGCCCGAACCAGAGAACGTGCAGTACGACCGGCTTACCAAGGGAATCGCGGTCGTCTTCGGCGTCCTCACAGCCGTGCTGACCGTGGTGGGATTGCTGTCCAGCCCGGCCGTGCTCTTTCTGGCGCTGATGTTCGGGGCCTCGACGTACCTGATGTACTACCACCTCAGCGGACGGATGGCCGCGAGCGTCTACGAGCGCGTCGAGCAACGGGCTGCGACCGACGGTCGTGGCGCCCCAGGCGACGGCCGCGGCGGCTTCGGCGCGGGGCCCCGCGAGGAGTGGGAGCCACCCCGGGACGGCCGGGCGCGCCGCACCGCAGAGCGGGTCCGTCAGGAACGAGCCCGCCGTCAGCAGGCTCGGGGCGGACGCCAGGGGACGGGGCGACGACGCCAGCCCGTTCAGCAGGCGTCGGGGCCCACCCCAGCGGAGGCCTACGACAGGCTCGACCTGGACCCTAGTGCCGACGAGAGCGACGTCAAGCAGGCCTACCGCGAGCGGGTCAAGGAGACCCATCCGGACACTGACAGCGGGAACGAACGGGAGTTCAAGCGCGTGAAGGCGGCCTACGAGACGCTGACCGACGAATAGGACCGCAACGACCAAATCCGCCCCGGCGCCAGTTCCTGTATGACCGAGACGCCGCCGCTGGTGGTCGATATCGACGGCACGCTCACCGACGAAACCCGGGCCGTCGACCCGCGCGTGTTTCCCGTGCTCTCGGAGTGGCCCGAGCCGGTCGTCGTCGCGACGGGCAAGGCGATGCCGTATCCCATCGCCCTCTGTGAGTTCGTCGGCATCGACTACACTGTCATCGCGGAGAACGGCGGGGTGGTGTTCGTCGAGGCCACGGACACGCTCCAGATAGAGGGCGACAAGGCGGCGTGTCTCGCTGTCGCCGAGGCGTACCGAGATATGGGCTACGAGATGGGCTTTGGCGAGGTCGACCTGGCGAACCGGTGGCGCGAGACCGAGGTCGTCGTCGACCTGTCCCAGCCCGAGGAACCGCTGCGCCGCCTCGCAGAGGAGCACGGACTGGAATTTCTGGACACTGGTTTTGCCTACCACGTCACCGACGCCAGTATCGACAAGGGCACCGGACTGGACGCTGTCTGTGCCGAGCTGGGTCTCGAACCGGCCGACTTTCTCGCGGTCGGTGACTCCGAGAACGACGCCGAGCTGTTCGACGTGGCCGGTGAGTCGGTGGCGGTCGCCAACGCCGACGAGACGGCGCTTGCTCGGGCGGACCGCGTGACCGAGGCGAGCTACGCCGACGGCTTCCTCGAAGCGGTCGAACCGTACCGATAAGGGCGAACTGGCGACACCGGCACTCTGAACAGCGGGGCTGGTGTCGCACGACGGCTGGGCCCCGCTGGCGAGTGGCCTACATAGAACGCGCTGGCCCCGGCTTCGCCTATGAACCTTCGCTGTGAGAGATAGAGACACCCACCGTACATAACAGGGCGCAGGGGCGCCATACCCGGGGAAAGCTTTTGTTTGCCCCTCCGTTACGGACGGTCATGAGCCCCGACCGGGCCGTCCTCCAGCGCGCGCTGGACCGCGGCGAACAGGAGGGTGGCAGCGTCGAGTTCAAGGAGCGGCTCACCGAGGATCTCCATCTCTCGGAGGGGCGGCTGGAATCGCTGGCCGCACAGCTTCGCCACCGTGTCCTCTCCGGAGAGGGCGAGGCGACCTACGTCGTCGGCGTGACCGACGAGGGCGGGCTGGCCGGTATCTCTCCCGCCGAGTTCTCCGAGTCGATGGACGTACTGAGCCTGCTCGCCGAGGAGGCTGGCGCCCACATCGAAGAGGTCCAGACGTGGGGTGTCGACGGCGTCGCCGACGACGGCGACGGCCCGACCAAGGGCATCGTCGGCGTCGCCACTATCCGCGAAGGCGCGGTGCTGGAGGACGACGACCACATCGTCGTGGGCACGGCGGGCCACGTCGACCACGGCAAGTCCACGCTCGTGGGGTCGCTCGTCACGGGTGAGGCCGACGACGGTGAGGGCAACACGCGAGGCTTCCTGGACGTGCAACCCCACGAGGTCGAACGCGGTCTCTCCGCTGACCTCTCGTATGGCGTCTACGGCTTCGACGACGACGGTCCCGTGCGGATGGACAATCCCCATCGCAAGACTGACCGGGCCCGCGTCGTCGAGGAGTCCGACCGGCTGGTGAGCTTCGTCGATACCGTGGGCCACGAGCCCTGGCTTCGGACCACGATTCGCGGGCTGGTGGGCCAGAAACTGGACTACGGTCTGCTCACCGTGGCTGCCGACGACGGCGTCACGGAGACGACCCGCGAGCATCTGGGCATCCTGCTGGCGACCGAGCTTCCGACCATCGTCGCGCTCACGAAGACAGACCTCGTGTCCGACGACCGGGTCAGCGAGGTCGAGCGGGAGGTCGAGCGGGCCCTGCGTGAGGTCGACAAGACGCCGCTTCGGGTCGAACGCCACGGTATCGACGCCGCTATCGAGGAGATATCCGAAACCGTGGTCCCCGTGGTGACGACCAGTGCCGTCACACAGCGCGGGCTGGACACGCTGGACGAGATGTTCGAACGGCTGCCCAAGACCGGCGGCGAGGTCGGCGAGTTCCGGATGTACATCGACCGGACCTACAACGTCCAGGGCGTGGGCGCCGTCGCGTCCGGGACGGTCAAATCCGGCGAAGTAGAGGCCGGCGACGAACTCCTGCTGGGCCCGATGCAGGACGGCCAGTTCCGCGAGGTCGAGGTCCGCTCTATCGAGATGCACTACCACCGCGTCGACGAGGCCAAGGCCGGCCGTATCGTCGGTATCGCGCTCAAGGGGGTGCGAGAGGCCGACATCGAGCGCGGAATGGTGTTGCTCCCCCGGGACGCAGACCCCGAGCCAGTCCGGGAGTTCGAGGCCGAGGTGATGGTGCTCAACCACCCGACACGAATCGGCGACGGCTACGAGCCGGTCGTCCACCTAGAGACCATCAGCGAGGCCGCGAAGTTCTACCCGGCCGAGGGCCAGCTGTTGCCGGGCGACGCCGGCCAGACCAGGGTTCGGTTCAAATTCCGGTCGTACCTGGTCGAGGAAGGACAGAAGTTCGTCTTCCGCGAGGGCCGCTCGAAGGGCGTCGGGACGGTCACCGACGTGGGGACGGAGTAACCGCCGTTAGGTACCCCTGCTTTATCCGTCGGGCGCTTCCCGTGACGTATGGAGCTGCTCGTCTTCGGTGCCAGTGGTCGCGTCGGGCGCCGGGTCTGTGCGTACGCAGTGTCCGACGGCCACAGTGTGACGGCGTTCGTTCGTGACGCCGCGCGGGCCCCCGACGGCGTCTCGATTATCGAGGGTGACGTGACCGATCCAGAGACCGTTGGGGCCGCAGTCAGCGGTCAGGACGCCGTCTGTAGCGCGCTCGGACCCGGCGACGAGGGTGATCTCGCGGCGCTCGACACCGGTATCGAGAACCTTGTCGCCGCGATGGAAGCCAGCGGCGTCGAGCGACTGGTCGCCGTCGGCACCGCAGGAATCCTTCAGGCCACGCCGGGACGACTCCGGCTCGACGTGGACGACTTTCCCGCGGGATTGGGACCGCTCGCCGCCGCCCACCGGGCTGTGTACGACAGCCTCAGGCCCTCGGGGCTCGACTGGACACTCGTCTGCCCGCCCCGGATGCCCGACGGCCCGCCGACGAATCACTATCGCACTGCGGTCGATTACCTCCCGGAAGGCGGTCAGTCCGTCTCGACCGGCGACGTGGCGGCGTTCGTCTACGACGCGCTCGTCAACGACAGGCACAGCTGCGAGCGCGTCGGTATCGCCTACTGAGCGCTGAACCGACTGTTCTCCTCCGTGTGACGGTCGAGCAGCGACATCAGGACGACAGCTTCTCGACTATCTGGTCGGCCTGTTGGGCTGCCTCGTCCCGGTCGGCGACCCTGTCCACGGGGACGAGCACGCTCTGGACCGTCCAGTTCTCGTTACCGTGTTCGTCGCCAGTTCGGACCTGCGCGCCTTCGACCACGGAACCCGCCGGGTTCTCGGCCCAGTCCGGCGTGCGTATCTCGTCGAACTGTTCGGGGTCCCGGTATCGGACGTGGTAGTAGTCGTCGCCCGCTTCGACCGTTTCGGGAGTGATATCGGGCATGTACGAGTCTTGCTCATCGGTCAACAAAAGTCGGTGGCTGGCGGGCGAAAGCCAGCTTTCCGCGGCCACCGAGCGCCCTCTCCTCACGCCAGCAGGGACCCGAGGAGTGTCGACTCGGCCTTCCGAAGGTGTTCGGCTGCCGTGCTGGGCGCACACCCGATGTGGTCGGCGACGTCCTCGTGGCTCACTGCCCGCGGAATCTCGTAGTAGCCAAGCTCCAGCGCTGTCTGAATCGCTTCCTGCTGGCGGTCACTCAGCAGCGACGCCACAGCGTCCGTCGCCCGGTCGAGCCCACCTATCTCCTCGACCTGCACCGACACCGGGTCCGGCGTGGCGACTCTCGCTCGTCGTGCTGTGCCTGTTCGTCGGGCCCGTCGTCGGCCTCGCGTTACTCGCCGTAGGTCGACGACTCGCCGGGGTGTGGACGCTGCTGCTGACGGGCGTCGCTGGCCTCTCGTTAGAGGGGCTCTTGCACTATATCATCGACAACTCCGACAACGTCGCGACGGTAGACCAGGGCCACGCCCTGTTTGCGAACACCGCCGCGCTCACGACTGCCGGTGACGTGGCCCTGGTGTTGGCTGCCGGGTGGGTGGTCTGGCACGTCACTCGCGATTCCTCGCAGCGCTCGTCACTCACGTCGAACAGTTGAGCCCGGAACTGGAACCGCGCCCCTGGTCACGGGTCCAGAAGCCGGTACTCGCCGCTCTGGCGACGGACCAGCCCGAACTCGACGGCCCACCCGAGCAGGCGTTCGCTCCGTTCGCGCCACTCGGCCTCCCAGTCGGTGACGTGTTCGCGTTCCCAGCGGGGGACAGACTCTCGGATTGCTTCGAAACACTCCGCCGGCGTCTGGGGGCCGTCTTCCAGGGCCTGAAGGGTCTCCTGCGCGCCCAGGATGTTCTCGCGGAACTGCGCTCCCAGCTCGCCGTCGGCCGGCCCGTCGTGTACCTGGCTGTATCCGCGGTCACTCTCGGTTGCGAGGCCCAGCGCCTGGACGAACGTCAGGTACTCCCTGGCGTCGTCGCGAGCCCCCAGGTCTGTGCGGTCCAGTATTCGGGCACAGCAGTCATCGACGCTACCGGGAACCAGCGGGAGTGCCGACTGGACGTCACGGAGGAACGCCACGGACCGCGGCGCTGGGACGACCTTGTAGCGCATCCTCAGAGCCCGAAGCTCTCGACCAGCACGTCCTCGTGGGTCTCGCCGACGACGTGGGTCTCCCCGCCCACGACGTCGATGGTCACCTTCGCCGGGCCGAACAGCTCGACCGGCAGCTCCGCGAAGTCCCAGTCGACGTCCTCGAAGACGCCGTCGAGCGGTCGGCCGTACTCCGCGCCGGCGATGGAGGGGACCTCGTCGACGACATCGCCGACTGGCTCGTCGACCGTGAGATGGACCTCGCTGCCGTAGGCTAATGCGTCAGTGGTTCGAGCCATCGCCGTCGCCTCGTCGGCCGCGACGGGGGCGACCGGCGCCCGACCGTTCGCCGAGAGCACTTCCGCCGGGTCGTAGCCCAGCTCGGCCAGCCGGAAGACGGCGATTTCGGCGGCCCGCGCCGCGCTCACGACGCTGCCGGTGACGCTCGCGGTGGCGAAGGCGGGCAGGAAGACCCCGGTTTCGGGGACGCCAGTGCGTTCGGCCACCTGCGCGGCGACGGCCTGGTCGGGCAGCTGGTCGGTCTCGACGGCGAGGACGGCAAACTGCTCCTCTTCCCGGTAGCCGATTCGGCCGAAGATGTCCTCTTCGGCGACCAGCGCACGGGCCGGGCCGCTGCCCAGTCCTTCGAAGTCATCCGTGGTCAGCTCCCAGCCGCCCTTCTGGGAACACAGCAGCGCCAGCGCCGGGTGGTCCGTCCCGAGCTCGACGTGTGTCAGCGGAGCTGCCCCGACCTGCTCCATCCCGGTCTGGACCGTCGCCAGCCCGGCCGTCTGGAGCTCCGCGAGCACCAGGCCGGCCTCGACGGCGCCGGGGACCTCGACACCGAAGTCGAGTACCGCGGCGTCACCGTCCAGCGCGTGGACGTCTATCGTCAGTTCGTCGGCGAAGTCGATGGCCTCGTCGACCAGCTCTGTGGCCATCCGGTTGAGCGTATCCATACCACGCTTTCGCCAGCCGGGCCTTTAATCTCCATCGTCCGAGCCGCCGCTTCGCGCCTCCCGGCCCAGTTCCTCCTCTACTCGGCTAACCTTCTCGCTGGCACGCTGGTCGACGCCGCGCTTGTCGTCGATTTTCAGGAACGTCTCCACGCGGTCGGACTGGGCGCCGACGGCCTCGTGGGCGGCGTGGGCCGCCGCGAACAGCTCCGCGCTGTCCTCGGCCTCGATGACGGTGCCCATCGGCGTGGTCTCGTACTCGACGTCGAACTCCTCCAGCGCGGCGACCGCGTCGGCGACGTAGGGCGCCATGCTCTCCTCGACGACCGGTGCGACCGACAGGAACCCGATACAGGTCATGCTCGAACGTGGGAGCCCGCGGCTCCTAAGCGTGGCCCATCACTGGTCCGTCTCGACGTCCAGATAGGTCTCGTACGTGTCGACGACGACCGTCGGCGTTCGGTAGCTCCGGCGTTCGGCGACGAGGGTGGTCAGGATGAAGCCGGACAGAAGGACTGCCGCCACCGTGTTCGAGTCTGTCGCGTCGAGCGTATCCAGCGTCCGGTGGAACCAGAACAGGTCGGCCCACGGCGAGCTGTGGAACTCGAAGAGGGCCTCGCGCGCGACCGGACTCACCTGATGGAAGTCGGGACCCATCGCCCACCCGCCGCCCGCGAGCACGATGGTCCGCGGATAGCTGACCCCCGGAACGAAGAGCGTGACCACGACGGTCGTCAGGGCCGCACCGACCACAAAGTGGCCGATTGCAATCGACATATGGGTCACTGGGCCCCGTTCGATATGAAGCTTATACGAGTCACAATATGAACATTTATTATCATGTCCTGCGGGGATTATATCAAATGGGGGACGGGACTCGTGTTCTCGTCGTCGAGGACGACGCCGAACACCGGGCGGTGTACGACCGCGTGCTCTCCGAGTTCTACGCGGTCTCGACGGTCGCCAGCGGGGCCACCGCCGTCGAGACGATGACCGACGACACCGACGTCGTCGTCCTCGACCGGCCCCTCCCGGAGCTGTCGGTGGCCAGGCTCGTCGATGAACTCACGAACCGACACCACGACTGCTGTGTGGGGCTGGTGACCCGCAGCGAGCCCTACTTCGATGTCACCCGGTGGCTGGGCGTCGACGACTACCTGGTCAAGCCCGTGACTACCGAGGGGTTGCGCGACACCGTCGACGGGCTTCTCGCGCTGGCCGAATACGACGCTACCTACCGAACGCTGAGTCAGAAGCGCGTCAGAAAGAGCGTGCTGGCCCAGGAACAGCGGTCCACGAGACGCCCACAGAACCCGGATTGTGCACGCCTCCGTGCCGATATCGAACGCCTAGAGCGCGACCTCGAAGAGTTAGCCGAGCAACTCGACGGGACGGCGCGGGCACTGGAACGGTGAGTTGGCGTCACAGGCATCGGGCCGGGAGCGCCTCCGGGCCGCGACTCGCCGTCAGAGCTTCGCTCTGACGAGCTCTCGCTCGCTTCGCTCACGAGAACGGGGGAGGGCAGGGCTGCCGACATTGATGAGCAAGTATATGAGAGGGCGCGAGCGAAGCGAGCGCGGTTCACCGAATCCGAACGCAGTGAGGATTCGGCCTTTTTCGCCCACGTTTTTCGAGGAGTCGGTTGCGGGCCAGTGGCCCGCAACCGAACGACGTGGCGGCTTCGCCGCCACGCTCTTCGCGCAGTGAGCCGTAGGCTCACGAGGAAGGGTGACGATGAAAAAGGTGGTAACGGAATGCGCTGGCTGGGAGTGAGCAATCGCGAAGCGATTGCGAGTCTCGACGGACGAAGTCCGTCGGTGTTTGAACCGGACTCAGACGTTCGTCCTCACTCGCTACGCTCGTTGCGGACGCTGCGACTGATAGGGTTCAAATCCAGGGCGGTTTCGCCTCGAAACGCGACTCGCTACGCTCGTCGGTTTGCTTCGGCAGAAATGCGCTGGCTGGGATTTGAACCACGGGAAGACGGTCCTGCTCGCTTCGCTGCGCGGGCTGCGACTTCCCTGATTCAAACCCAAGTACGATTTCACGACTCACAGATGCCGAGCACACGCTACACGGTGCTCGGCGGAATTGTTCGTCGTAGAAATGCGCTGGCTGGGATTTGAACCCAGGTTGTGACCATGGCAAGGTCACGTGATACCAACTACACTACCAGCGCGCCCTTCGCATTCCAAAGTGGCGAGGGTGATAGTAAAAAGCCTTGCGTTTCACGGGGAAAATTCGGGGGCCGCGTGGGTATCGGACCCCCAGCTGGTATGCACACTGTGTGCACACCGCCAGCTTTCGAAAGCGGCAATCGGCGTGCGGGCCGTTCCCAGGGCACGAGCCTCGAGGGGGCGTGTGAACGCGTGCCATCGCGTGCGCGAAGCGGGGTCTTTTTACCGTAGGGCCGGAGTAGTATCGCTACAGTCTAGTGGCGCGACGTGGAAGCGTCACGGCATGACGACCAGCGTACTCGTGCCCGACTCCCTCACACGGGAAGCCGAGGACCGACGCGAGGCAACTCGCAAAATCGGATACGTGGCCCGCGCGGCCACCGTGTTCAACGTCGACCGGCTGACGGTGTTTCCGGACCCAGACGGGGCCGGCAAGTGGGAAGACGGGTTCGTCGAAACCGTGCTGCGGTACGCCGCGACGCCGCCACACCTCCGAAAAGAGATGTGGGGCAAGCGGGACGAACTAGAGTACGTCGGCGTCCTGCCGCCGCTCCGCGTGCGTTCACAGACCGGCTCCGGATCCGAGGGTTCGGGGTCGTTAAGACAGGGAATCGTGACCGAGGTCGGAGCTGATGGGCGCGTCCGGGTCAATTGCGGAATGCAACACCCGATCTCTCTGCCCGTTCCAGACGGACTGGACGTGGGTAAGGGGGAGCGCGTGACCGTCAGGGTCTCTTCGCGACGGCCGGTCCGGGCGAAACTCGTCGACGCCCCCATATCGGGGTTCGACGTCGTTTCCGCGGACCTCAACATGGCACTCTCGCGTGACGACGCCGGACTCACTATCGCCTCATCGCGATACGGTGAGCTGGCAACGACTCGTCGCCTGGGCGAACTGGCCCAACGACGGGCCCGCGAGGGCGGCATGACAGTCGCCTTCGGGGCACCCGAGCGTGGGTTACCGTCCATACTCGACGTGGACCCGGACGCCGTCCGGGGAGACCAGCGGAACGACGAATCCACAGGGTTCGACCTCTGGCTGAATACGGTTCCGAACCAGGGCAGCGAGGTCGTGCGAACTGAAGAAGCGATGTTCGCCTCCCTCGCCTGTCTAACCCTCACGGAGTAAACGAATGCCACAACCAAGCAGACCACGCAAAGGCTCGCTGGGCTTCGGCCCGCGCAAGCGCTCGACGAGCGAGACGCCTCGCTTCAACAGCTGGCCGTCCGACGACGGGCAGCCGGGCGTCCAGGGGTTCGCCGGCTACAAGGCGGGCATGACACACGTCGTGCTCGTCAACGACGAACCCAACTCCCCCCGCGAAGGGATGGAGGAGACTGTCCCGGTGACAGTCGTCGAGACGCCACCGATGCGCGCCGTCGCCCTGCGTGCGTACGAAGACACGCCGTACGGTCAGCGTCCGCTGACGGAGGTATGGACCGACGAGTTCCACTCGGATCTCGACCGGACCCTCAACCTGCCGGAGGACCACGACCCGGACGCTGCTGAGGAACAGATACGCGACGCTCACGACGACGGTCGGCTGGGCGACGTGCGTCTCATCACGCACACCGTCCCCGACGCCGTCCCGAGCGTCCCGAAGAAAAAGCCCGACGTGATGGAGACTCGCGTCGGCGGTGGGTCCGTTTCGGACCGCCTCGAGCACGCCCTCGAGCTCGTCGACGACGGTGGCGAGCACTCGATGAACGACGTCTTCCGCGCCGGTGAGTACACCGACATCGCGGGCGTCACCAAGGGCAAAGGGACGCAGGGTCCCGTCAAGCGGTGGGGCGTCCAGAAGCGGAAGGGCAAACACGCCCGCCAGGGCTGGCGCCGACGCATCGGCAACCTCGGCCCGTGGAACCCATCTCGCGTGCGCTCGACGGTCCCCCAGCAGGGCCAGACCGGCTACCACCAGCGCACGGAGCTGAACAAGCGCCTCATCGACATCGGCGAGGGCGACGACGCCTCCGTCGACGGCGGCTTCGTCAACTACGGCGAGGTCGACGGGCCGTACACGCTCGTCAAAGGTTCGGTCCCCGGTCCGGACAAGCGCCTGGTGCGCTTCCGGCCCGCGGTCCGACCGAACGACCAGCCGCGCCTCGACCCCGAGGTGCGCTTCGTCTCCACGGAATCGAACCAGGGATAATCCATGCAGGCAACTATCTACACTCTGGACGGCGAGGCCGACGGCGAGGTCGAGCTCCCCGATGTCTTCGAGACACAGGTTCGCTCGGACCTCATCGCCAAGGCCGTACACGCCGCCCAGGCAAACCGAAAGCAGGACTACGGTACCGACGAGTACGCCGGCCTCCGAACGCCGGCCGAGTCGTTCGGTAGCGGCCGCGGTCAGGCACACGTCCCACAGCAGGACGGTCGTGCCCGCCGCGTCCCGCAGGCGGTCAAGGGCCGCGCGGCCCACCCGCCGAAAGCCGAGAAAGACCGCTCTATCGACATCAACGACAAGGAGCGCCAGCTCGCCGTCCGGTCGGCACTCGCCGCCACGACGGACGCCGAACTCGTCGCCGAGCGCGGCCACGAGTTCGACCGCGAGGAGGTTCCCGTCGTCGTCTCCGACGACTTCGAGGACCTGGTCAAGACCCAGGAGGTCCTGGGGCTGCTGGAAGAACTCGGCCTCGACGCCGACATCGAGCGCGCCGACGAGACGAAGATCAAGGCCGGGAAGGGCTCGATGCGCGGTCGGAAGTACCGCCGCCCCTCCTCGGTCCTCTTCGTGACCAGCGGCGAGCCGTCGAAGGCCGCCCGCAACCTCGCGGGCGTCGACGTGGCCACCGCACGGGAGGTCAACACGGAAGACCTCGCGCCAGGCGCCGCGCCCGGTCGGCTCACTGTCTTCACCGAGTCCGCAGTCGAGGAGGTGGGTGACCGATGAGCTGGGACGTCATCAAGTACCCACACGTCACCGAGAAGGCCATGAACGACATGGACTTCCAGAACAAGCTCCAGTTCGTCGTCGACGACGCCGCTGGGAAACCCGAGGTCGCCGAGGCCGTCGAGTCCCAGTACGACGTCACCGTCGTCGGTGTGAACACGCAGAACACGATGGACGGCAACAAGAAGGCCGTCGTCCGCCTCTCCGAGGACGACGACGCCCAGGAAGTCGCCTCCAGAATCGGGGTGTTCTAACCATGGGACGACGAATTCAGGGACAACGACGCGGTCGCGGGACGTCCACGTTCCGGGCGCCCTCGCACCGCTACAAAGCAGACCTGGAGCACCGCAAAGTCGAAGACGGCGACGTTATCGCCGGCGAAGTCGTCGACATCGAACACGACCCGGCCCGCTCGGCGCCCGTCGCGGCCGTCGAGTTCGAGGACGGCGACCACCGCCTCGTGCTCGCGCCGGAAGGCGTGGGCGTGGGCGACGAACTGCAGGTCGGCGTCAGCGCCGAGATCGCCCCCGGGAACACGCTCCCACTCGCGGAGATTCCCGAGGGGGTTCCGGTGTGTAACGTCGAGTCCAGCCCCGGTGACGGTGGCCGCTTCGCCCGCTCGTCGGGCGTCAACGCCACGCTGCTCACCCACGACCGCAACGTCGCGGTCGTGAAGCTCCCCTCCGGGGAGATGAAGCGACTGGACCCGCAGTGCCGTGCGACCATCGGCGTCGTCGCCGGTGGCGGCCGGACGGACAAGCCGTTCGTCAAGGCCGGCAAGAAGCACCACAAGATGAAAGCCCGCGGGACGAAGTACCCACGCGTCCGTGGTGTCGCGATGAACGCCGTCGACCACCCCTTCGGTGGCGGTGGCCGACAGCACCCGGGCAAGCCCAAGTCCATCTCCCGCAACGCCCCACCGGGCCGCAAAGTCGGGGACATCGCCTCGAAGCGGACCGGTCGAGGTGGTAACGAATGAGTTCAGAGTATCAAATCGGCCACGAGGGAGAGTTTACCTTCCGAGGCCACACGCTCGACGAGCTGCAGGACATGGAGCTCGAGGAAGTCGCGGAACTGCTCCCCGCTCGCCAGCGGCGAAGTATCGAACGCGGTCTGACCGAGGAAAAGCAGAAGCTCCTCGCGAAGGCCCGCGACGCCGAGGAGGAGGCGACGGCCAACAACCCCATCCGCACGCACCTGCGCGACATGCCGGTGCTGCCGGTGATGGTCGACCTCACCTTCGCCGTCCACAACGGTCAGGAGTTCGAGCGCGTGCGCGTCGAGCCGGAGATGCTCGGCCACTACCTCGGTGAGTTCCAGCTCACCCGCAGCTCGGTCGAACACGGTCAGGCCGGTATCGGGGCGACACGCTCCTCGAAATTCGTACCGCTCAAGTAATCATGGGAATCAGCTACTCAGTCGACGCCGACCCGGACGCCACCGCGAAAGCGATGCTTCGGGAGCGGCAGATGAGCTTCAAGCACAGCAAGGCTATCGCCCGCGAAATCAAGGGCAAGACGGCCGGCGAGGCCGTCGAGTTCCTCGATAGCGTTATCGCCGGCGACCAGCCGGTCGCGTTCAAACAGCACAACTCCGGTGTCGGCCACAAGTCGAAGGTCGACGGGTGGGACGCCGGTCGGTTCCCGAAGAAGGCCAGCGAGGCCTTCCAGGACCTGCTCGAGAACGCCATCGGCAACGCCGACCACCAGGGCTTCGACGGTGAAGCCATGGAGATCATGCACGTCGCCGCCCACAAGGTCGGCGAGTCGCAGGGTCGAAAACCGCGTGCGATGGGTCGGGCCTCGGCGTGGAACTCCACGCAGGTCGACGTCGAACTCATCCTCGAGGAGGTCGAAGGCTAATGGCCGACGAACAGCAGTTCATCGAGGACGGCCTCCAGCGGACCCAGATCGACGAGTTCTTCGCGGACGAACTCGGTCGCGCCGGCTACGGCGGCATGGACGTCGCCAAGACGCCGATGGGTACCCAGATCGTCCTCAAAGCCGAGAAGCCAGGGATGGTCATCGGCAAGGGCGGGAAGAACATCCGGAAGATCACGACGGAACTCGAGGAGCGGTTCAACCTCGACGACCCGCAGGTCGACGTCCAGGAAGTCGAGGAGCCGGACCTCAACGCCCGCATCGTCGCGGACCGCCTGGGCAACGCCCTCGAACGTGGCTGGTACTTCCGCAAGGCCGGCCACACCACCATCGACCGCATCATGGAGTCCGGTGCGCTCGGTGCCGAGATCGTCCTCTCAGGGAAGGTCACGGGCGCCCGCTCGCGTGTGGAGAAGTTCAACCGCGGCTACATCAAGCACAACGGTGAACCCGCCGAGGACATCGTCGACAGCGGCGTCGGCGTCGCGGTGATGAAGCTGGGCACCATCGGTGTCCAGGTGAAGATCATCCCGCCGAACGCGGAACTCCCCGACGACTTCGAGGTCTACGACGACGTCGAGGTCGAGGACTACGTCGCCGACACGGACGGCGAGTCCGTCGAGGAGCTGCTCGAAGGCGAGCCCGAGGAGGCCACCGAGGCAGAGGTTGCGGCCGACGAGGCCGCTGCCGCCGAGCCAGCCGACGACGCTCCCGACGAAGAGGTCATCGAAGAAGAAGTCGACGTCCCCACCGACGACGACGTCGAGGACGTCGACGTCGACGAACTCGAAGAGGCCGTCGACGAGGAACTCGACGAGGAGACCGAGGCGGAAGCCGAGGAGCTCATGGACGAGATGGACGACGACGAAGAGGAGGCTGAGCAGTAATGGCCGTCCTCCACGTCCAGGAGATTCGCGACATGACCCCCGCCGAGCGAGAGGCGGAGTTAGAGGACCTCAAGACGGAGCTGCTCAACGCTCGCGCCACGCTGGCGGCGGGCGGCGCCCCGGACAACCCGGGTCGCATCAAGGAACTGAAGAAGGCCATCGCCCGAATCAAGACGATTCAGGGCGAAGAAGGCGACCTCCAGTCGGAGGACGAATAATGCCACTGACACCCGAGACGCTCACACGACACGAACTCGTCGGCCTCGACGTCGAGGTCGTCGCGGCGTCCAACCCGGACGCTATCGGTATCAGCGGCAGCGTCGTCATGGAGACGACACAGCTGCTGACTGTCGAGAGAGACACTCGGGTGTGGCACGTGCCGAAGGACAGCGCGACGTTCGCGTTCGACCTGGACGGACAGACCGTTCGGGTGGAGGGCGAGCGACTCGTCGACCGTCCCGCTCGACGCACAGCGAACGCAGGTGATTCCAAATGGCGCTAGGACTGAACGTACAGGAACCGGAGACGGCCTGTTCCGACCAGAACTGCCCCTTCCACGGAGAGCTCTCCGTGCGGGGCCAGACACTGGACGGAGAGGTCGCTTCCACTGACATGGAGAAGACCGTCGTCGTCGAACGCGAGTACGACGTGAAGGTGCCCAAATACGACCGCTTTATGAAGCGGCGGAGCCGCGTCCCGGCTCACGCACCCGATTGTCTCGACCTCGCGGTCGGTGACACGGTCACGATAGCAGAGTGTCGACCGCTCTCGAAGACGAAGAGCCACGTCGTTGTGGCTATCGAGGACGGTGAGCAATAATGGAGGCAATGAACGCCGACGTCACCCAGGGCCTGGAGAAGGGCTCGCTGATCACGTGTGCCGACAACACCGGCGCACGCCAGCTGAAGGTCATCTCCGTTCACGGCTACTCGGGGACGAAGAACCGCCACCCGAAGGCGGGGCTGGGCGACAAGATCACGGTCTCGGTCACCAAGGGGACGCCCGAAATGCGTCGCCAGGTGCTCGAAGCCGTCGTCGTCCGCCAGCGCAAACCCATCCGCCGTCCCGACGGCACCCGCGTCAAGTTCGAAGACAACGCGGCTGTCATCGTGGACGAGAACGAGGACCCGCGCGGGACCGAACTCAAGGGTCCCATCTCGCGGGAAGTCGCGGAACGGTTCGGGAGTGTCGCCTCCGCAGCGACGATGATCGTATAGAACCATGACAACGCAACCAGACAAACAGCGAAAGAGCGACCGAGACGCTCCGCTGCACGAGCGACACAAGCAGGTGCGGGCCACGCTGGACGAGGACCTCCGCGAGGAGTACGACCAGCGCAACGTCCGCGTCAACGCCGGGGACACCGTCGAGGTGCTCCGTGGCGACTACGCCGGCGAGTCGGGCGAGGTCCTCACTGTCGACCTCTCGGATGCCGTCATCCACGTGGAGGACGTCACCCTGGAGACCACCGACGGCGAGGAAGTCCCCCGTCCACTCGACACCTCGAACGTTCGGGTCACGGACCTGAACACCGAGGACGACCGACGCGTGGAGCGCCTCGAATCGGAGGATGATACCGCATGAGCAAACATCAGAAACGCCTGTCGGTGCCAAACAGCTGGCCCGTCGAGCGCAAGACGGCAACGTTTACGGTCAAGGCCGGTGCCGGCCCGCACGGTGAGTCGGGGGTCCCCCTCCTCATCGTCCTGCGGGACGTGCTGGGCTACGCCGACAACCGCAAGGAAGCGCGCTATGCGCTCAACGAGGACAACGTCCTCATCAACGGGAAGGCGGTCTCCGACGAGGAACGGCCCGTCGGGATGTTCGACATCATGGCCTTCACCCAGCGCGAGGAGTACTACCGCGTCTTCCCCGGCGAGGGTGGACGGCTGGCGCTGACGGCCATCGAGGCCGACGCCGCCGAGTCCAAGCTCGGGAAGATCGTCAACAAGACCCACGTCGCCGGTGGCGACGTCCAGCTCGCTCTCCACGACGGTGAGACCCTCATCGTCGAGGACGCCGACGACTACTCCGGCGGCGACTCCATCGTCGTCGACAACGAGGAAAGCGACATCATCGCCCACTTCGAGTACGAAGAGGGCGCGCTCGTCACCGCCGTCGACGGTGCCCACGCGGGCGAGATCGGCACGGTCGACGAGATTCAGGTCACCCCCGGCTCGGCCCAGAACAACGTGCTCGTCGAACAGGAAGACGGTGGCTTCGAGACGGTCGAAGAGTACGTCGTCGTCATCGACGAGAACTTCACGGGTGATGATGATGAGTAGTGACGCCGACTCGGCCGACTTCCACGAGATGCGCGAACCGAGCATCGAGAAGGTCGTCGTCCACATGGGTATCGGCCACGGTGGTCAGGACCTGGCAAACGCCGAGGACATCATCACGGAGATTACCGACCAGAGCCCGGTTCGAACGCGAGCGAAACGAACCGTCGGCGAGTTCGACATCCGCCAGGGCGACCCCATCGGCGCGAAGGTCACGCTGCGTGGCGACGACGCCGAGGCGTTCCTCGAGACCGCGCTGCCACTCGCCGAGCTGGCCGAGAGCCAGTTCGACGACACCGGCAACTTCAGTTTCGGCGTCGAGGAACACACGGAGTTCCCGAGCCAGGAGTACGACCCGAGCATCGGAATCTACGGGCTGGACGTCACGGTCAACCTCGTCCGGCCGGGCTACCGCGTCGCCAAGCGGGACAAGGCGTCCCGTTCGATTCCCTCGAACCATCGACTCAACCCCGAGGACGCGACCGCGTTCATCGAGTCGACCTTCGACGTTGAGGTGAGCGAATGAGCGAAAGTGAAACCCAACAGGCCAACGACGAGCGTACGGGCCAGCTAGAGTCCTGCCAGCGCTGCGGGCGCGAGCAGGGACTCGTCGGCAAGTACGACATCTGGCTGTGTCGCCAGTGCTTCCGGGAGATCTCCCGGGGCATGGGCTTCAAGAAGTACAGCTAACCATGACAGGAAACGACCCATTCGCCAACGCACTGTCGGCACTCAACAACGCCGAGAGCGTCGGGCATCTGGAGCAGACGGTATCGCCCGCCTCGAACGAGATCGGTAGCGTACTCGAGGTCTTCTACGACCGCGGGTACATCGACGGATTCAGCTTCGTCGACGACGGCAAAGCCGGTGAGTTCGAGGTCGAACTGAAAGGAGCCATCAACGAGTGTGGCCCGGTCAAGCCCCGTTACTCTGCGGGCGCAGACGAGTTCGAGAAGTGGGAGAAGCGGTTCCTCCCTGCCCGTGACTACGGGACCCTCGTCGTGACGACCAGCCACGGCATCATGAGCCACTACGAGGCTCGTGAGGAAGGCGTCGGTGGCCAAGTAATCGCGTACGTGTACTAACAATGCCACGAGTAGAACTGGAGATTCCGGAGGACGTGTCTGTCTCCCAGGACCATCTCGACCTCACGGTCGAGGGTCCGGAAGGGACAGTCACACGTCGGCTCTGGTATCCCGACATCGACGTCACAGTCGCGGACGACGTCGTCGCGGTCGAGTCCGACGAGGACGACGCCAAGACGATGTCGACCATCGGGACCTTCGAGAGCCACATAGAGAACATGTTCCACGGCGTCGTCGAGGGGTGGGAGTACGAGATGGAAGTCTTCTACTCTCACTTCCCGATGCAGGTCAACGTCGAAGGCGACGAAGTCGTCATCGAGAACTTCCTCGGCGAGAAGGCCGCGCGTCGGACCACCGTCCACGGTGACACCGACGTGTCGGTCGACGGCGAGGAGCTGACCGTCACCGGCCCCGACATCGAGGCCGTTGGCCAGACCGCCGCGGACATCGAACAGCTCACACGCATCAACGACAAGGACGTGCGTGTGTTCCAGGACGGGGTGTACATCACCCAGAAACCCTCCCGAGGTGACGCCTGATGGCAGATGACGAATCCAACGACGAGACAGTCGAAGCCGAGGAACTGACCGACATCAGCGGCGTCGGTGCGGCCAAGGCCGACGCGCTTCGCGATGCCGGCTTCCAGACTGTCGACGACGTCCGTGCGGCGGACCAGTCGGAACTGGCCGAGGCAAAGGGCGTCGGCAACGCGCTGGCGGCCCGAATCAAAGCCGACGTCGGCGGTCTCGAAGTCGAGACCGAGACGGAGGCCGAGGTCGAAGAGGAAGGCGAGGAGGAGGCCGAGACCGAGGACGTGGAGACGGAGCTCCAGCCCCGCGGTCTCGCCGACAAGACGCCGGACCTCGACGACGAGACGGCCCGACAGCTGGCCCAGCGACACCGCGTCGGTGGCCCGCAGTTCAACCGACAGGACCACCACAAGAAAAAACGCGTCTCGACCTCCTGGCGACGCCCCCGCGGCCAGCTCTCGAAGCAGCGCCGCGGTATCAAGGGCAAGGGTGCCACCGTCGAAGCCGGCTTCCGAACGCCGAAGGCGGCCCGTGGCAAACACCCCTCGGGCTTCGAGGAAGTCCGCGTCCACAACGTGGACGACCTGGAGGGCGTCGACGGCGACGTCGAGGCCGTCCGCATCGCCTCGAAAGTCGGTGCCCGCAAGCGCGAGCGCATCGAGGAGGAAGCGGAGGACGCGGGCATCCGCGTGCTCAACCCAACCTACGTCGAAGTCGAGGTGAGTGAGTAATGACGGATCTGTCCGCACAGAAGCGACTCGCATCGGACATCCTCGACGTCGGGAAGGACCGCGTCTGGTTCAACCCCGACCGCCAGGGTGACATCGCCGACGCCATCACTCGCGAGGACGTTCGCGAGCTGGTCGAGGAAGGTGCCATCACGGCCAAAGACAAGAAGGGCAACTCCCGCGGTCGCGCTCGCGAGCGCAAGGAGAAGCAGGCTTACGGTCACCAGAAGGGAGCCGGTTCCCGGAAGGGCAAGGCCGGGGCCCGACAGAACGAGAAGAAGAACTGGGAATCGCGCATCCGCGCACAGCGAAAGAAGCTGCGCGAACTGCGTGACGACGGCACGCTGTCGAAGTCCGTCTACCGCGACCTGTACGACAAGGCCGGCGGTGGCGAGTTCGACAGCGTCGCCGACCTCGAACGATTCATCGAAGCAAACCACGGTGACGCATAATGGCGACAGGACCACGATACAAGGTGCCGATGCGGCGACGCCGCGAGGCCCGAACGGATTACCATCAGCGGTTGCGCCTGCTGAAATCCGGCAAGCCCCGCCTTGTCGCTCGAAAGAGCAACAAGCACACCAGGGCGCAGCTGGTGACTCTCGGACCAAACGGCGACCGCACGCTGGCGGCAGCAGAGTCCGGTGACCTCGAGGAGTACGGCTGGGAGGCGCCGACGGGCAACATGCCCGCGGCCTACCTCACCGGGCTGCTCGCAGGCCTCCGCGCGCTCGACGCTGGCGTCGAGGAAGCGGTGCTCGACATCGGCCTTAACACCCCGACCCCCGGAAGCAAAGTATTCGCAATACAGGAAGGCGCAATCGACGCCGGCCTGGAAGTGCCGCACAACGACGACGTACTCGCCGACTGGCAGCGCACGCGCGGCAGCCACATCGCCGAGTACGCCGAGATGCTGGACGAACCGCTGTACAGCGGGGAGTTCGACGCGGCAGACCTCCCGGAGCACTTCGACGAGACCCGGGAGACCCTACTGGAAGGTGACATCGAACTATGAGTGGTAATAACGGCTGGGAACCCCGCACACGCCTCGGCAAGCAGGTTGTCGAAGGCGAGATCGACTCCATGCAGGAGGCGCTCAACTCCGGGCTTCCCCTGAAAGAATCGGAAGTCGTCGACCAGCTCGTTCCCGATCTGGAAGACGAAGTGCTGGACATCAACATGGTCCAGCGGATGACCGACTCCGGCCGGCGGGTGAAGTTCCGCTGTGTCGTCGCAGTCGGCAACCGCGACGGGCTGGTCGGCTACGCAGAAGGGCGTGACGACCAGGTCGGCGGTGCCATCCAGAAGGCCATCGACGTGGCCAAACTGAACATCATCGACGTCTCCCGTGGCTGTGGGTCCTGGGAGTGTGGCTGTGGCCGTCCGCACACGGTCGCGCTGCGCACCGAGGGCAAGGCCGGGAGCGTCGAGGTCGAGCTCCAGCCCGCCCCGCGCGGACTGGGTCTTGCCGGCGGGGAGACCGTCCGCAAGGTGCTCGAACTCGCCGGTATCGAGGACATCTGGACCCGCTCCAGCGGGAACACGCGTACCACGGTCAACTTCGCGAAGGCTACCTTCAACGCGCTCCAGAACACGGCCGAAGCCCGTGTCCCCGAGCGTACCTTCGAGAAACGTGAGGTGATCGAGTGATGCAAGCACTCGTCCAGCTTCGTGGCGACGTGAACATGGATACGGACATCCACGACACGCTGAAGATGCTGAACATCCACCACGTCAACCACTGTACGCTCGTCCCCGACACGGAGACGTACAACGGCATGGTGTCGAAGGTCAACGACTTCGTCGCCTTCGGCGAACCCAGCCAGGAGACCATCGAACTCCTGCTTTCGACGCGCGCCGAGCCCGCCGAGGGCGACGCCGACGTCGACGACGAGTGGGTCGCAGAGAACACCGAGTTCGACGACATCGAGGGGCTGGCCTGGGCGCTGGTCTCCGAGGAGACGACGCTGCAGGAGCAGGGTCTCTCCCCCACACTCCGTCTGCATCCGCCACGTGGCGGCCACGACGGCATCAAACACCCGACCAAGGAGGGCGGTGAACTCGGTCGACACGACACCGAGGGCATCGACGCGCTCCTGGAGGCGATGCGATAATGACGAGCAAGAAACGACGACAGCGCGGCTCCCGTACGCACGGTGGCGGCTCGCACAAGAACCGACGCGGCGCCGGTCACCGCGGTGGTCGCGGGGCCGCCGGCCGCGACAAGCACGAGTTCCACAACTACGAGCCGCTCGGCAAGAGCGGCTTCAAGCGCCCCCAGCAGGTCCAGGAAGAGGTCGCGACGGTCGACGTCCGCGAGCTCGACGAGAACGCCGTGCTGTACGCGGCCGACGGCCTCGCAGAGGAGGCCGGCGACGGCTACATCATCGACGCCCGCGAGGTCGTCGACGAGGCCGAGGACGCCGACGTGGTGAAGGTGCTCGGTGCGGGCCAGGTCCGCAACGAACTCACCCTCATCGCCGACGAGTTCTCGGCGGGCGCCATCGAGAAAGTCGAGGACGCTGGCGGCACCGCAAAGTTGACGGACTTCGGTGAGGAACGGCAGGCAGATGCCGACACCGAAGGCGACGCGGAAGACGAGGAATAAGGATACACAATGAGCTGGAAGGACACCGCCGAACCACTGCTCGTGCGGATGCCGGCAGTTCGCCGTCCGGAAGGACACGTCCCGTTCAAGCGCAAGCTCGCCTGGACGGGTGGCGTGTTGATACTGTACTTCTTCCTGACGAACGTGGGACTGTTTGGCCTCGACATCGGCTCGGACTCGAACCCGCTCGGACGATTCGCGTCGATTCTGGCCTCCGGTCAGGGAAGTGTCATGCAGCTGGGTATCGGACCCATCGTCACCGCCTCCATCGTCTTGCAGTTGCTCGGTGGGGCGAACTTGCTCGGGTTGAACACGCAGGACGACCCGCGGGACCAGATCCTCTACCAGGGGCTCCAGAAGCTGCTGGTGCTCGTGATGATCTGCCTGACGGGTATCCCGATGGTGTTCGCTGCGGACTTCCTGCCGCCGGACCCGGCGGTCGCGCAGTCGCTCGGCATCGGGACGACCGGCGTGCAAGCGCTCATCTTCGCCCAGATGTTCGTCGGCGGTGTCCTCATCCTCTTCATGGACGAGGTCATCTCGAAGTGGGGCGTCGGCTCCGGTATCGGCCTGTTCATCATCGCCGGCGTCAGCCAGCGACTGCTGGGCGGCCTGCTGTCGACCCCGTTCATCGGTAACCAGAGCGGGATCATCCACACCTGGTATCTGTACATCACGGGCCAGCAGGCGACCGGGTCGCTGTTTACGGCCTCGGGTATCGAGACGCTGTTCCTCTCGCCCGGTGGTGGCCGGCTGCTCGCGCTGGTGACGACGGTGCTCATCTTCTCTATCGTCGTCTACGCAGAGTCGGTGCGGGTCGAGATTCCGCTCTCGAACGCCCGGGTCAAGGGCGCGCGTGGTCGCTTCCCCGTGAAGCTCATCTACGCCAGCGTCCTGCCGATGATTCTCGTCCGCGCGCTGCAGGCAAACGTCCAGTTCCTGGGGCGCATCCTCGACCAGCAACTCGCGAATATGCCGGGCTGGCTGGGTACCTACAACAACGCCGGCCAGCCGGTGGGCGGCCTGTTCTACTACCTGGCGCCCATCCAGTCGCCCGGTGACTGGATGTGGTTCCTGCAGGGGACGACCACGAACGAGGTCTGGCAGATACTCCTCCGCATCGGCGTGGACCTGACCTTCATGCTGATCGGCGGGGCTATCTTCGCCGTCTTCTGGGTCGAGACCACCGACATGGGCCCCGAGGCGACGGCGAAGCAGATTCACAACTCCGGGATGCAGATTCCCGGCTTCCGCCAGAACGTCGGCGTCATCGAGAAGGTCCTGGAGCGGTACATCCCGCAGGTCACCGTCATCGGCGGTGCCCTCGTCGGACTGTTGGCCGTCATGGCCAACATGATGGGCACCATCGGGAACGTCTCCGGGACGGGGCTGCTGCTGACGGTCTCTATCACGTACAAGCTGTACGAGGAGATCGCCGAGGAGCAGCTCATGGAGATGCACCCGATGATGCGCCAGATGTTCGGCTGACCCGTCTCGAACGACTTTTTTTGCGGTCGCTCCGTCCGTCGAGCAGCGGCGCGCCGGGCTGGCTCATGCCACCGACACGGACGACGGCGACCCGGGAGGAGTTACTCGACTCGGTAGCAGGCGATGCTGTCGGTCCCGCAGTGGGGACACTGGTCCGTACCCGACGAGACGGCGGTGCCACACCGTCGACACTCGTGGACGACTTCCGACCCGGTCAGGATGCCCTCAAACATCGGTCACACCGCAGTTCGTCGGCTGGCATTGTGCGCTCGGTCGCGCCGACACGGGACTCGTGCCACCGGCCGGACCCAGCGAACCTGTGGTGGAGTCGTATTCGACTTGCTGCATTTGAACGCGTTCAACTGCCAGTGGCTCACAATAAAAACCAGTACCTAACAAAACGAAAGACCCTGAAGGATACGACCGGTCGACAGCCCCGAACTACTGACCGGCGTCCCAGCTGAACAGCTCAGCCTCGACCTCGTTGTTCAGCGCTCGCAGACTGTCGCCGATGTCTTCGCCGACGGGCATCTCCGCGCGGGCCTGTTCGATGATGCCACGGACCTCGGGGAACGGCCCCATCTGTGCGCCGTTGGTCGCGGGCGTGTCCGAGGACTCCTGGAACTGATCGAAGGCGGTGGCGAAGTGGGGGTTCTCCTCGAACCACCCCTCGCGCTTGAGCAGGTCGGCGGCGCCGTCACAGACCGGGAAGTAGCCGGTCTCGCGGTGCCAGCGGGCCTGCTGTTCCGGTTCGAGCAGCCACGCGAGGAACTCCCCGGCGGCATCTTCGACCTGCGGGTCGAGGTCGTCGCCGATCCACAGCGACGCTCCGCCGACGAGGACGCCGTTGCGCTCGTCGAGCACGGGGAGGTAGCCGGTCTTCAGGTCGAACTCGGCGCCCGACTCGATGGAGCCCAGCGACGACGTCGAGCCGATGAGCATGGCGGCTCGCTCGTCGTGGAACGTCTTTTTCGCCTTGCCGCGGGCCTTGATACCGCTGTTGTGGTATAAGCCGTCTGCCTCCATGTCGGTCCACCACTGGAAGAAGTCGTGGCCGAAGTCGCTGTCGAGGTAGGCCTTGTCGGGGACCCCGGCGCGGCCGTTCTGCTCGTTGACCAGTTCCTGGCCGGCCTCGGCGAACCACTGCTCGACGAACCAGGAGTAGTTCGCGAAGGTGATGCCGTAGTCGACCACGCCCGCGCTGACGAGTTGCTCGCTGGCCTCCCGGACCTCCGCGAAGGTCTCGGGCGGGTTCTCCGGGTTCAGGCCGGCGGCCTCGAAGGCATCTCTGTTGATACACAGCACGGGATTCGAGGAGTTGAACGGGACCGACTGCAACTCGCCGTCGACGGTGTAGTAGTCCGAGACGGAGTCGGTCAGTGACGATTTCGAGTTCCCCGGGAGGATACGCTCGGCGGGCTTGAACGCCCCCGAGAGCCGCGCTTTCATGCTCCCGATCTCGTTTATCTGGGCGATGGCGGGCATCTCCTCGGTCCCGGCGGCGGCCAGGCTCTCGTCTAAGACCCCATCGTAGCTCCCCAGCGAGGACAGTCGGAAGTGCACCGAGCCGTGTTGGGCCTCGAACTCACGGGCGAAGTCGTGCAGGAGCAGCGACTTCGAGCCGCCCATCGCGTGCCAGAAGTCGATGACGGTGTCCCCTTTCGACATCGTGTGTTTCTGGCGCTCGCCGGTCGTGAACTGTGCGGCCGTCGACCCGAGCTCCTCGGCCCGCTCGGACATCACCCCGACCTCCTGGGTGACGTCGGTGAGCGACTCGGCCTGGCTCTCGGCGGCCTCGGCGACCGTCTCCGCTTCTGCGGTGGTCTCCTCGCTGACCGCACTGACCTCGTCGACCATCGAGACGACCGACTGCGTCGTCTCCGCCTGCTGGTCGACGGCGTTGTCTATCTCCTTGATCGAGGAGTTGACCTGGTCGATCATGTGGACCACGTCGTCGAGCCCGTCGATGGTCGAGTCCACCGCCGTGCTCGCCTGCGAGACGACGTCCTGGGTCTCGTACATATTCTCGACGGTCGTCTCGGTCTGTTCGCGAACGTCCGAGACTGTCGAACTGATCTCGTCGGTCGCGTCCTTGGTCTCGTTGGCCAGGTCTTTGACCTCGTTGGCGACGACGGCAAAGCCCGCGCCCGCTTCGCCGGCACGGGCCGCCTCGATGTTGGCGTTCAGCGCGAGCATATTCGTGTCGTCGGCCACGTCGTTGATGAACTCGGTAATCTCCTCGATGTCGCTCATCAGGTCAGAGAGCTGTTCGACCTGCTGGACCATCTCCTCGGTCTTGTCCTCCATCGCTTCGAGGTCCTCGATGGCCTGGGTCGCGGCCTCCTGGGCGCTGTCGCCGCTCTCGACGGAGTCTTCCGCGGTGTTTGCCACCTCCGTCGCCGAGGCTGCGACCTCTTCGATGGTCGCCGAAATCGAGCGCATCTCGTCGCCGACCTGCTGGAGGTGTTCGTTCTGTTCGTGAGCCCCGTCGGCGATCTCGCTGATGGACTGGCTCACCTGCTCGCCTTCCTGCTCGACCTTCTCGACCTCCTGCTCGACGTCGGAGGTGGAATCGTCGACGGACGTGCTGACCTCCTTGACCTGCTTGAGCATCGTGTTCCACTCGTCGAGCATCCGGTTGTAGCTAGAGACGAAATCGACGACGGAGTCGACGTTGGAGTCGATATCTGCACGGCGAGTCAGGTCGCCCGAGGCGTTGGCGTTGACGACGCCCTGGAGCTCGGCCAGTGACCCCTCGAGGTCGTACAGTCGGTGTTGCTGGTCCTCGACGGTATCTTCGAGCTCTTCGACCCGGTTCTGGGCCTGGTCGCGCTCGTTCTCGACCTCCCTGAACTTCGCACGTAGTTCGCTGTCCGACAACGACTCGATATCCAGCGCCTCGCCGCTCTCGGATGGGGGCTCGACCACGCCACCGTCAGGCTCCGGGTCGCCACCCGTGTTCTCACCACTGCGATTATCGCTCATACTGGGAGTATCTATGATGCGGGTCTTAAGCGTCGCGTCCACATTTCATAGATTAATAATCGGGTACGGCACAGGCGACCGTCGGTGCGGAACTGTGGCGGCGGGTCGTCGCTTTTCGACCTGCCGCCGTCTTCGACGTCGGGGCGAGTCACTGGCCCTCCGTGTGTCCGGAATTCAGCCCGTCAGGCTTCCGGCTCCATCGGGGTGACGTCGAACTGTTTCCTGAACTGCTGGACCGCCTCGTCGGAGCCGACGAGGACGATTCGCTCGTCCCCGGTGAACCGCCGCTGGGGGTCGACCGTGCTGGTGAACCCGGACTCGTCTTCGACGGCGATGACGCGACAGCCGGTCTTCTCGTAGATACCCGACCCGGCGAGTGTCGACCCCGAAAGCGGTGTCGCGGGCACGCGGAGCAACCGTATCTGGCTCGCTGGCGCGAGGACGTCCTCGCCCCGGAGCTCCATGGCGACCATCCGGGCGCTCACCTGGGGGACCGAGAGGACGTAGTCCGCCCCGGCACTCAGCGCCTTCCGTGTCGCGTCGGTGTCGCTAACCCGTGCGAGTATCTCGATATCGGGGTTCAGTGACCGCGCCAGCACGGTCGTCAGGAGCGAGGCCGAGTCGTCGGGCAGGCCGACGATGATTGCACCGGCGGTTTCGACTCCGGCTTCTTCCAGTACCTCCTCTGACCCCGCATCACCGACGATATCGACGTCCTCGCCGTCTTCGACGTCGATGGTCACGACGTCGAGCCCCGCCTCGGAGACGACCTCCAGTGCGGCCTCACCGACCTCGCCCTGCCCGGCGATGACGATGCGCTCGTGTCTGCGGAGTGTGCGGGCCGGCTGGATGAAGTCACTGAACGCCTCCAGGGCGTCGTGTGCGCCGGAGACGAGCAACACCGTGTTCGACCGGATAATCGCGTCCGGGTCGGGCGGGAGCTGGAGTTCGCCGTCGATCCACGCACCGATGATGTTCGCGCCCGTCTTTTCCCTGATGTTGGAGTTGCGGATTCGGGTCCCGATGAGCGGGTTCCCCTGCTGAATCGGTACTTCCGTGACCTCCAGCTCGCCGCCGAGGTCGATGGTGTCGGTCAGCTCCGAACTGAACGAGGAGACGGCCTTCTCGGCGAGGCGCTGGCCGAGCACACCGTGGGGCGAGAGGACGCTATCCGCGCCCGTTTCGAGCAGGACGTCCCGCATATCGCTGTCGTCGGTGAGCGTGATGATTTCGATGTCGGGGTCTACCGACCGAACCGTCAGAATCGTGTTGACGTTCGCGTCGCCGGCGTCCGTGATAACCGCCCGTGCCGAGTCGATGCTGGCTCGTTCGAACGCCGTCGCGTCCTGTGGCGAGCCGTCGATGACGGAGTAGCCGTCGTCGGCGAGGTCCTTGGCGTTCTCTTCGGACGACGAGATGAGGACGTAGTCGATACCGAGCTCCCGTAACTCGTCCAAGAGCACGGCCGAGTCACGCCGGTACTCACAGATGATGACGTGGTCTTGCTTCGGGGTGAGTCGGTTGTCCAGGTTGACTTCGGCCCCCGTAAACAGCGGGATGATGATGAGCCGGAGCGTGAAGAAACCGAGCGCGATACCGGAAATCTGCGTCCCGGCGACGAAGAGGAACATCAGCGGGTGGGTCCAGATACCCGAGTCCTGGCCGTAACCGGTCGTGGTCATCGTCTGGACGATGAACTCGAAGGACGCGAATATCGACTGGTCGACCCCCTCGAGCTGTGCCAGCGCGAGGTTGTAGGTGACGGTGTAGGCGAGGACCAGCAGTACCAGGCCGGTGAGGTAGTACGCGACGAGACGGTCCCGTCGAGAGAGCTGGATATCGGATAACTGGTCGGGTAGGTCCACCATGGTCGATTACCCCCACGTTCCTCGGCGATAGGTAAAAATGATTCCCGCTGTCCGTGCTGGGGTACCGACCGTCTGTCCGGCGTGTCCCGGACGGCGCGTCGTCGCCGACGTCGTGCGTTCGAAACCCGTCCCGCTTAGAACAGCCGTTCGAGCAGGCCGCGGTCGCGGTGTTTCTCCGCGAGCAGCACCGAACAGTCCACGTCGTCGACGACGTCCAGCACGAGCGAACTGGAGACGAGCCGACGGAGGAGCCCCTCTTCGGTGGCACCGATGATGAGCATCGTCGCGTCCTCGGCGGCCGTCTCGATGGCCGTCTCGACGTCGCCCGACTCGATGCGGAGGCTGGCGTCTTCGAGCCCGTGTTCGACCGCCCACTCCTGGAGGAACTGCTGGGCGTTTGCCTCGTCGTCGGCGACGTTCAGCAGCGTCACCTCCGAGTCGTACTCGGCCTGGAGCAGTTTCGCGATAGCTGCCGATAGCTCGGAGTCGGGGCCGCCGGCGGTCGGTAGCAAGATGCGCGAGGGGTCGAAGCCACGGTCCCGGAGGACGAGGAAGTCACACGGGACAGCCTCGGTGAGTTCGTCGATAGCCGACTCGGCCCGGCCGGGCGAGCCGTGCGAGTCCGGCCCCCATCCCATCACGACCTGGTCCACGTTGTGGGTGCGTGCGGCGTCGAAGATGGCCTCGAAGGACTTGTGGGAGATGATGGTGTGGGTCTCGACCTCGACGCCGAACGTCTCGGCGTCCTCGCGAGCGCTCTCGAGCAGTCGCTCGGAGGTAGCGTCGAGCTCGTCGGCTCGTTCGGCCGCACCCGCAAGCGCCGTCTGGTCGGGGACAGTCACGATGTGGGTCGCGACGACGGTCCCCCCGCGCTGTTTCGCGATGGCGCTGGCGAGCGTGATGAGTTCCTGCTCGTTTTCCGGGTTCGCGAGCGGCACCATCACGCGGTACTGCCCGCCGTCAGGCTGGACGCCCGCGGCGGCGCTGACGGCTGCGTCGGGCATGTCCTCGGAGCGTTCGACGATGTGCTTCGAGAGGATACCCTGTTTCTCGGTGCGCGAGCGGGCGTACAGCAGATACCACACGACCGCCGCCGCCGCGATGCCGAATGTGAGCAGGAGGGCGTCGGTGGCGACGAACACCAGCAGCGCGAAAGAGAGGATAGCGCCCAGAATCGGCATGAGCGGGTACAGCGGGACGGTGAAGTCTGGCTGGTACTCTTCGGGGGCGACGTAGCGCATCACGATGAGCGCGAGGTTCAGCAGGCCGTAGATGATGAGGTGCAGCCCCGATGCGGCACCTGACAGCAGGGTCAGGTCGCCGACCATGATAAAGAGGAGGATGAGTCCGCCCGTGATGGCGATAGCGCGGTACGGCGTCCCGAAGCGGTCGTGAATCTCGTTGAGCGCGGGCGTGACGATGCGGTCACGGCCCATCGCGAAGTTGATTCGCGAGGAGGCGAGGATGGAGGCGTTCGCGCTGGAGGCCGTCGCCAGCAGCCCACCGAACAGCAGTGCACCGCCCATCAGCGCCCCCTGGAGATACTGGCCGACCTCGACGACGGCGATGGGGTTCTCCTGGTCACTCGTGATGACGTCCGCGATAAAGCCCTCCGGCACCGCGGCGCTCATCAGCACCAGCACCAGGGCGTAGATGACCGTCACGATGACGACGCTGCCGATGACCGCCCGCGGGAGGTTCTTGCCGGGGTCTTTGATCTCCTCTGCGACGCTGGTAATCTGGACGAAGCCCAGATACGAGACGAAGATGAGGCCGGTCGTCTCCAGCGTCGTGACCACGTCGCTGGCCGGCGGGAGGTTCCCGGGCTCGGCCCGGAGTGTCCCCAGCAGCGTGAACACTGCGAGGATACCCACGAGGATGACGACGATGACGTTCTGGAGCCGTCCGGTCTCCTTCGCGCCGACGTAGTTTATGAGCACGAAGAAGGCCGCGCCGACCAGCGCGACGATTTTGACCACGGACATCGACACCGGCCCGAGGCCGACCGAGCCAGAGAGGCCGAAGATGCGGGCGATATACCGACCGAATCCAACCATATAGAAGGCGCTGGCGAAGGCCAGCCCGAGCCAGTTGGCCCAGCCGGCGACCGAGCCAAAGAGTGGGCCCAGCGCGTGGTTGACGTAGTAGTACGCCCCGCCGGATTTGGGCATCGCTGTCCCCAGCTCGCTGGCCGACAGCGCGGTGAACATGGCGATGACACCACCGAGAACGAACGCGACAGACGCCATCGAGCCGGCCTTGAGGATGGCCTCACCGGGCAGGACGAAGATGCCGGCGCCGATCATCGTCCCGACGCCGATGGTCAGTGCCGCGAGGGGACCGAGGTCTTTCGCGAGTTCCTCGTCACTCATCGCTGTCCTCGTCCGGGAGTGCGAGTACCGGGATATCGGCGTTCGTGACCAGTTTCAGGGTGATGTCGCCGGAGAGGAACTGCAGGAGCCGGCTGCCACCGCGGGCGTGGAAGGCGATGGCGGAGGCACCGACGTCGTCTGCGGCCTCGAAGATGGCCTCGACGACGTGGCGGTCGTAGGCGGTGTGTTCGTCGGCGTCGGGGAAGACCGACCGAACCGCCGCGTACGATTCCTCGGCCAGTTCCTCGGACTGCTCGACCGGCGTCTTGTCGGGGACGCCTTCCCCTTTCTCCACGACGTGGAGCGCGGTGACGTGGTCCGGGTCGTACGGTGCCAGCCCTCTCGCAGTGGCCAGCGCGTCGGCCTCGTTGGCCACCGGGAGGAGGACGTGGTCGAGGAGGCCCCGCTGGTCCGCCTCGGAATCACTGCTCATACTCCCCACTCTGTGTGCACTCTGTTAAGAGTGTGTATCCACCACCACGGTGGGCCGGCGGTCGTGTCGCCCATCCAGAGACACGCGAGGGGGCCCAGTCGGCCGAACACTGTTGTGAGATGGAAATACACTTGTCCGGGCCGACTGAACGGACGGGATATGTCTACGCCGGAGGGGCGCCGATGTACGTCGTAATCGTGGGCGCCGGTGAGGTCGGGTCGAGTATCGCGGCCAGCCTCGCAGACGCTCACGAGGTCGCCGTCATCGATATCGACGGCCAGCGAGTCGAGGAACTGGTGTACGCGACGGACGTCCTTGGCGTCGAGGGTGACGGTGCGGACCTGGAGACGCTCAGGGACGCCAACATCCAGAAGGCCGATATCCTCATCGCCAGTACCGACGACGACGAGACGAACATCGTCACCTGTGGGACCGCCAACACGGTGACGGACGTGTTCACCATCTCCCGGGTCAAGAGCGCGAAGTTCCTGCGCACCTGGCAGGGGTCACAGCGGGCCTTCGGCGTCGACCACATGGTCGCGACGAACCTGCTGACGGCCGAGAGCATCACGCGGGTCGTCGGGATGCCCGCAGCCCAGGACGTGGAGACGTTCGCCGAGGGCGCCGTCCAGATGGCCGAGTTCGAGATACCCGAGGCGAGCCCCATCGCCGGCCAGACCGTCCGGGAGGCCGACCGCTACGAGTCGCTCACGTTCGCGGCGCTCATCCGCGACGACGACGTCGTTATCCCGACCGGGGAGACGGAGCTGCGACCCGGCGACGACGTGGTCGTCATCGGTAGCTCCGAGAGCGTCCACACCTTCGCCGAGGAGATTGCCCCCGACGTCCAGGGGGCCCGCGACGTGCTCGTCGTCGGTGGCAGCGACATCGGCTACCACACCGCCCGACTGCTGGGCGAGCGCGGCCTCAAACCGCGCCTCATCGAGCGTGACCACGACCGGGCCCGCGAGATAGCCGAGGCGCTCCCTGGGACGACCGTCCTCGAGAGCGACGCGACCGACCGGGAGTTCCTCAAGACCGAACACGTCGAGGACGTCGACGTCGTCGTGGCGGCGCTGGACAACGACGAGAAGAACCTGCTCGCGAGCCTGCTGGCCAAGCGCCTGGGCGCCGAGCGGGCCGTCGCCGTCGTCGACTCGGGGGAGTACGTCAAACTGTTCGAGGCGGTCGGTGTCGACGTGGCGGTCAACCCCCGCGAGGCCACCGCCGAGGAGATAACCCGTTTCACCCGCGAACACCAGGCCGAGAACGTCGCCATCATCGAGTCCGACCGCGCGGAAGTCCTCGAAATCGAGGTCGACGGCGACAGCGTGCTGGTCGACCGCCCCATCCGTGAGTCGGTGGCGGAGCTCCCGGACGGCGTCGTCATCGGGGCGATAACTCGGAACGGCGAGCGGGTCATCCCCCGCGGTGACACCGTCGTCGAGCGCGGGGACCACGTCGTCGTCTTCGTCGACACCGATGTGCTGGAATCAGCCAGCAGCAAGCTGTAACCCCGCACGTGCCGGTAGTTTCGTTCCGAACTACATAGCGGGGGATTTTTCGTGGTCGGGGTGAGAGCCTACGTCAATGCACGGTGGTCGGTGATGTCGGTCCGCGTCGACTGGCGACAAGCCGTCGCGTTTACCGGCACAGTCATCAAGTATCTCGCCGTCGCGATGCTGATTCCCCTCGCGGTGAGTATCGTCTACGGCGACGACATCCTCACGTTCCTCGCCTCTATCGTCATCACGGTCGCCGTCGGCGTCGCGCTGGAGCGACTCGACGACGACCCCGAGCTGGGTCCACGAGAGGCCCTGCTGCTGGTCGCGCTCTCGTGGGGCGCCGTCGCCATCATCGGCGCCATCCCGTACGTTATCGCGGGCTACGGCACCGAGTCGACGTTGCGCCACCCCATCAACGCCCTGTTCGAGTCCACCTCCGGTTTTACTACTACAGGGGCAACAGTGCTCGGTGAAATCTCGCTGGACCGCCACTCCCACGCCATCCTCATGTGGCGCCAGCTCAGCCAGTGGCTGGGCGGGATGGGTATCATCGTCCTGATGGTCGCCATCCTCCCCGAAGCGGCGGTCAACGGCGCCCAGCTCATCGATTCGGAGGCCCCCGGCCCGGAGCTACAGAAGCTCACCCCGAAAATCGCCGAGACCGCACGCCTGCTCTGGCTCTTCTATCTCGGCTTTACGGTCCTGCTGATGGCCCTCCTGGTCGCGCTCCACTACGCCGGCCTGGCGCCGAATATGAACGTCTACAACGCCATCGCCCACGGGTTCTCGACGCTCCCGACGGGTGGGTTCTCCCCGCAATCGGAGAGCATCGCGGCGTTCTCACCGGCAGTCCAGTGGGTCATCATCCCCTTCATCCTCGTCGCCGGGACCAACTTCGCGCTGTTTTTCTTCCTGCTGCGTGACGAGTACGCCGCGGTGCTGGAAGACCGCGAGTTCCAGGTCTACCTCGGCGCGAACGCCGGCCTCGCGCTCATCCTCTGGGGACTGCTGTTTACCGGGTCGGCGCCCCCGCTCGACATCGGCGGGGCGACACAGGGTGCCCTCGAGAATTCCCTGCGGCAGGCCACGTTCCAGATTGCCTCGCTGCTGAACTCCACTGGCTACGCGACCAGTGACTTCGCCCAGTGGGGCGACACCGCCAAGGTCGTCCTCTTGCTGGCGATGTTCATCGGCGGCTCCGCCGGTTCGACCGGTGGGGGCATCAAGATAGTCCGCTGGCTCGTCGTTTTCAAGGGCATCCGCCGCCAGCTCTTCACGACCGCGCATCCGAGCGCCGTCAAACCGGTCCGGCTGGGTGGCACCGTCATCGACGAGGACGTCGTCCAGGCTATCTACGGGTTCACGATGCTGTATATCCTCGTGTTCGGCCTCGCGACTGTCCTCCTGGCACTCGACGCCGGGCGCGTCGGGCTCGAAATCACAGTGCTGGAAGCGGCCAGCGCGAGCCTGGCGACTATCGGTAACATCGGTCCCGGTTTCGGCTTTCTGGGCCCCTTCGGGAGCTACCTCGACTTCCCGTCGACCAGCAAGCTCCTGATGATATTCCTGATGTGGTTCGGCCGCCTGGAGATAATCCCCGTCTTCGTCATCTTCACCGGGGCGTTCTGGAACGAATGACATCCTCCGCGCGGTGACCCGCGCGGTTTCCTCCGTGGGAATCTCAGTCGGTCTGACAGTCCCTAGAGGCAACATTCCCGTCACTGTGGACGGTACTCGGGTCTGTGCGCTGTTCTTTGGGACTTGCCCTCTCGGGAGAGTGTGATAACTCCGACCAGGTGTGGTCGTCCCACTCGAACCGCACGGGCCGTGCCATCGGCCTGACTGCCTGTTCTGCGTGCCGTCTCAGGAACGTCTCTGAGGCTGTGATGTCAGCGTGCCCTTTGAACCCGCAGGGACAGGTGAGCGTGTCTTGGTGCCGTGTCGTCCGGTCTGTCGAACCGCACTGTGGACACTCTTGGCTGGTCCACGCTTCAGACCGCACTTCGACCGAGATACCGTATTCCTCGGCAGTACAAACCAGCCGCTCGGTGAATTTCTTGAACGACCAGAAGTTGTGGGTCTTGGCGTTCGTTTCGACCGACCAGTGCGTCTCCAGCACGTCGGTCAAGCCACCGATATACACCATGTCCACGCCCTCGGCGTACAGTCGGTCTAGCAGGTCACGACACAGTGCCTCTTGCGCGTGATCGCGGCGACGGGTCCGCTTGCGGTACAGTCGCCGGATACGCTCGCTACTGTATCGGCCTTCTTCAAGTTTGGACTGTAATCGGGCAATTTCTCTCGTCGTCTCGCGGAATCGCTGGAACAACTTATGGCCTTCGTACAGATATTGCTCGCCAGTCGTGGTGGTACAGGCAATGAGATTGTTCGCACCAATATCCAGAGCGGCCTTCTCGTCAGCCAGTGGAGTGTCCCGTGCATCAGTAATAGTCACGGGTTGCGAAGCTCGGAAGGTGCTATCAGTCTCGTCATACCACAGTTCGAGGCGGCCTTGGTCCTCGTAGTCAGGCCAGTTCGGGTCACCAACGATTTCCAATCGGAGACGACTTTTCGGGCTGTTGTGGTCGTCTCGCAAGTTTTCACCGACAACAATCTCAAGTCGGGAGCGGTCACCCCATTCGACAGTGTATGCGTCCTTTCGGACGACGCCTTTGAGGACACGTCCGTCGTCCTCGTTGTCGAGGCGAATCTACGATTCGCCGACCATTGGAAATCTCCGATTTCCAAGACCACGGAATCCCGGCGGTTCCGGGTGTTCCGTGACCGACCTATTAGACTCATCGTGATACTTGTCTTTGAGCGTGAAAAACGACTCCCACGCTTCGCTATTCTTCTGTATCACCTGTTGGGCAGTGGACGCACCGAGAACGCCTTTGTACTTGCCTTCGAGGCAGCCTGTATCGGCATCCCACACGTCGCCCTCGAAACCGTCTTCCTTGTTGTACCGCATAAGGCGCTGGTAATTTATCTCGTTCCAGAGAGCGGCGGAAGCGTCCAACAGTTTCCGTAGCACCTGCTCTCCATCGTCGGAGAGGGGTCGCACGGCGAACGTGTTGGTGCGCTTCATCAGCCAGTCCTGGCCACGTTCGCTTCGGACTTGAACGTCAGCCATCCACAGTGAAAGTAGAATTCAGTCAGCCTCGCTGGAGACTCAAGACCAGCAGTAACACGTGGTTTCTCATCGGAGTGTACGCGATTCACACCCGGCCTGAAAGCCGGGATTCTCTCGCTGACTCAAGATAGTCGACACCTCTTTGGAACGCTACACCCACACTACACTCGCACATGCCGCGTGACACGTTCGAGGCACGCCTCGACGCCCTGCGGACCGACGTCTGTGCGATGGGCCGGGACGTCACCGAACGGCTCGACCGGGCGGTCACCGCGTACGAACAGCGCGACCCCGAAGCGGGGCGGGCCGTCGCCGACGCCGACGGCGAGATAAACGAGCGGTATCTGGACCTCGAAGCGGAGTGTATCGACCTGCTGGCGCTCCACCAGCCCGTGGCGTCGGACCTCCGGCTCGTCGTCGCCTCGTTCAAGATTCTGACCGACCTCGAGCGCGTCGGCGACCTGGCCGCCAACCTCGGCGGCTACGTCGATGCGATGGCCGGCGACACCGTCCCGTCGGTCCCCATCACCGACATCGGCGAGATGACGCTGGCCCAGCTCAGGGACGCTATCGCCGCCTACGAGACCGGCGACGCCCAGCGCTGTCGCGACGTCGCCGCCGCCGACACCGACCTCGACGAGCGCTGTGGCGCCGCCACGAACGACCTCGTGCGCTCGCTGGTCAACCACACCCCGGACGACGACGTGGCCCCGACGCTTGCCGACACCAGACGGTATCTGCTCACCGTCAGGGACCTCGAACGCGCCGGCGACCACGCCGTCAACATCGCCGCCCGCACGCTGTACATGGTCGAAAACGACGCCGGGCTCATCTATTGAGAGTACCTTTTTACTGCGGGGGGTGTCCTCGCTCGCGGTGCTCGCTGCGGGCACCCCCACTTGCAAAAATCTACGCTAAAAACTTCCTTCACGCTCCCTTCGGTCGCGTGAAGTGAAACGGCTCGCTCCGCTCGCCGTATGCTCCCTGTCCGCACCACCCTCGGCCGTTCGTCGCTCTCTCCGGCGTCACTTCTGGCCCTTCGACTGTCGGTGCCCGTCGCCGGTCGATTGGCCCCCGAATGTCAATATATCCCACAAGAGGACTTTATTAACCCAATGGAAAAGCTGATACGGCCAGCCAAGTGAGAGCGGACAATGCCACGCGAATCCTATCAGGAACTGCTGGAGTCGCTTCGGGAGGACGTCCTCTACATGTCCGAACTCGTTCTGGACCGACTGCGGCTGGGGCTGTCGGCTATCGAACAGAAAGACGAGGACCTCGCCTGGGAGGTCATCGACGGCGACGACGAGATCAACCAGCTGTATCTCGACCTCGAACAGGACTGTATCGACCTGCTGGCGCTCCAACAGCCCGTCGCCTCGGACCTGCGCTTTATCGCCGCCTCGTTCAAGATCATCACCGACCTCGAACGCATCGGCGACCTGGCGACGAACCTCGGGGAGTACTCTCTGGAGGCCGAACGCGATGTCTTCCCGGAGGTCGACATCCAGGAGGTCGCCGAGGTCGTCATCGAGATGGTCGAGCAGGCGATGGACGCCTACGACCGGGAAGACCCCGAGCTGTGTTACACCATCAGCGAGACCGACGACGAGGTCGACGAGCGCTGTGAAGCGGCCTCCGAGACTGTCGTCCGGGACCTCATCGAGCGCGAGATCGACGCCGACTCCAGCGACTCGGACATCGAACAACTGATGGCCGACGTCTCGCGGCTCCTGCTGACGATTCGGGACATCGAACGCGTGGGCGACCACGCGGTCAACATCGCCGCCCGCACGCTGTACATGATAGAGAACGACGACGCGCTCATCTACTGAACCTTTTTCATCGTCGGGTTCGCGCTCCGCGCGAATCACTCCTCGAAAAACGTTCATGAAAAAGGCCGGAATCGCGCGGCAGCGCGCGATTCCGGGGAAACGGCTCGCTCCGCTCGCCGCACATTCCCGGCGACAGCCACACCCTCCCCAGCCGACTGCGTTGCTCGGCTCGCGATACTCGCCTGCGCTACTCATCCCTCGCACAGTGCCGTCGCGCCACGCAGGGCGCGACAGCGCGCGCCGACCGCCCGCTCGGAACCCCGTGACCGTTGTGACACGCGCCGGCCGCCAGCTCGGGGTGGCCGTGACCGCCCTGGCCCGCACCTACTGTCCGTTCGACTGCTCGATGCCCTCTGCCGGGGGGCGGGCCGCTCCGGCCTCGCCCTGCGCGACCTGGAAGCCGCCCGACTCCCCGCGGCCCGTGAGTTCCCGCTGTGGGAACGGAATCTTGACGCCGTTCTCCTCGAGGGCCTGCTTGACCTCCCGGACCACTGCGGCCGTCGTCATCGCTCGCTTCGCGGCGCTCGGGTGGTCGATCCAGAACCGGCACTCGAGGACCACAGCCGAGTCCCCCAGCGACTTGGGAACCACCTGCGGGGTCGGGTTCGAGAGCACGTGTTTGACGTCGCCGAGTACCTCCTCGATGATGGCTTCGGCCCGCTCTACGTCCGCGTCGTAATCGACGCCGACGTCGACGGACAGCCGCAGCCGTTCGAGGCTCGTTCTATTGGTGACGGTGGCGTTTGCAACGTTGTCGTTCGGGATGACGACCTCTTCGCCGTCGGCGTTGCGCATCCGGGTGTTGATTATCGTGATGTCGGTGATGATACCCTCGTCGTCGTTGATTTCGACCCAGTCACCGATCTCGAACGGACGGGCGAACATCAGCACGAACCCGGCGATGAGCGAGCCGATGGTCGACCGGGCAGCCGTCCCGACGACGATGCCGAGGAAGCCGGCACCGACGAGGAGGTTCCCGAGTCCGATGCCCCAGACGGAGAGGGCCGCGATGCCGGCCCCGAGCAAGACTGCGACCTGCAGGACACGGAAGACGATACCTTGCTGGTGCTGGTTCAGCTGGTCCGATTCCTCGGCGTACTGCTCGATGGCCGTATCGAGCATGTCGATACCGGCCAGCGTCCCACCGACGACCCCGATAGTGAGGAGCCCGCGGACGAGCAGCGGAATCCAGCTGGCCATGACCGTGACTGCTGCCAGCGCGAGGTCGACGAACCCCCAGACCACCAGTACGGCCAGGCCGGTCGCGATGAACACCGCGAGCTGGAACGTTCGGACCAGCGCCGTCACGGGAAGCTTCCAGTCGAACTCCGGGGGGTCGACCGGTACCCGCTCGTGGCTGAATACCAGATACTTCACCGTCCGGTGGGCAGCCGTGACGACTCGCGGCGCGAGGACGATTGCCGTCACGACAGCGGCCAGTGTCAGGACGACTGTCGCTGCCACCCGCGCTTCCGTCGTGACGAGGCCGCTGAGGAAGGCCTGTAGTTGCCGGGCGTAGTTCATCGTGCCGGAAAATGCTTGTTCGGCGTGAAAAACGCACACACCCGATTATCAGATACGGAACTCGGACTCCACAGACAGCGTCGTCCCCACTCGCCGTCTCATCGCGTCGGCTCGACGGCCTCCTCGCCAGCCAGTCCGTCGTCGGTAATCGAGAACTGGACGGTGTCGCCGGCGGGTTTCGCGCGGTGTTTCTCAAGCGTCGCACGGCGGTTCCCGCCGCGAAAGCGGTCCAGTCGGAGGATCGCGCCGGACCAGTGGTTGAGGGTGTGTCCGCCCAGCGCCGTCGAACGGTCGCTGTCGGGGTCCGTGAACACCTGGTTGGTGAAGACGACGGCGAGGTCGTGTTTCCTGGCCAGCGAGAGCAGGTGGGTAATCTGTCGGGCCACGTCCCGCAGTGTCTCGCCGCCGTCGTCGTCGTCGCGGCGCAGGCGATAGAAGCCGGTGGCGCTGTCCAGCACGATGAGTTCGACCTCCGGGGCGAACTCCGCGGCGTCCTGGACTGCTTCGGTCTGTTCGTCGTAGTCGTACACTTCCGAGACGATGAGGCGGCCGGCCAGGTCGTCGACGGTCTGGCTGGTCCCTTCGGCGCGGCCGCGGGCTATCTGGGCCATCCGGTCGGGCGAGAGCCCCTCGGTGTCGATGTAGAGGGCGGCGTCGCCGGCCGCCGCGACCTCGATGGCCGACGAAAGCGCCAGATTCGTCTTGCCGGCCGCGGGCGGGCCATACACCTGCGTGACGGTGCCGCGTTCGAGCCCCCCACCGAGTAGCTCGTCGACCGGGCCACAGCCGGTCGGCACGTAGTCGCTCACGGACACGGGTTGGACGTATTCGGGTATAAACGCTCGCACCTGTGCCGGCGTCACGACGGGCGGAGATGCTCCGCTATCGCCCGCTCGACAGACGCAGCATCGTCCAGGTCATCGAGTGCGAGCCGGATATCCAGCCGCCACTGTCGATGGAGGACCAGGGCGTCCGCAGTTCTGGTGTAGCCGCTGAACCCGTCCCAGGGGAGCAGTTTTCTGACGACGCGATTCCCCCGCCCGATACCGGCAGCAGTCACCGTGTACGACCGCGGTTCGGTGTTGGCGACGAGGTACGTCCCGGTCGGGAGGAGCATCTGTATCGGCCAGAGGGCCCACCCGAACTGGTCGAGATACACAAGCCCGAACCCGGCCATTCCGACGACGAACAGCGGGACTGCAGCGACGATAGCGCGCCGCCGAGCGCCGGCCGGCCAGCCGGCTTCGAACTCACACAGTATCTCTGTGGCGGCCGTCACCGCGTCCGTGTATCTGGTCCGGGCCATCATGCCGAGCGCGTACCCCAGCCCCATCGCGCCGAGACCGAAGAACATGGCGAGTAGGCTCACGACACCGAGGTGACCGAGCGAGGCCACGCCACCGAACGCGTAGCACAGCCCGACGGTTCCGGGGAGCCACCGGATAGGGGAACTCCCCAGCCGTTCGGCGGCCCGTTCGGTCCGAGCGGTCAGTCGCCAGCCCACCGTCGTCAGCACGGCGAGCGTCGCGATGACCAGCATGTAGGTGCGACCCGCGCCACGCAGTCCGAACTGAATCGCGAGCAAGACCGCGGGCGGTGTCAGGAGGACAGCCAGGTAGAGCCCAGTAACGAGTGGAAAGAGCGGGTCACTCGTTCGGTCGGATTCGAGCTCCACCGAGGCGGGCTGCATACGGACAGGGTTCGACTGACAGAAGTAAAAATCTTCAGTTCTGCGGACAGGTCGCCGCGCGACGAGCCAGCACTCGTAAGTGCGCACCCGACAAACGTCGACTAGTGATAGTCGTTGCCACGGACGACTTCGAACTGTATCACGGCGTGGTCACGGAGCTACGCGACCGTGGCGTCGACTTTACCACCATCGAGCCGGCCGAGGAGTGGCCCGACGACACCGACGTCGCCGTCGTCGCGGCCGGCGAGCGCGTCGAGATTCCCGACGGCGTCGAACTGGTGTCGGCCGACCCCGAACGCCCCCGCCGGGCGGTCGAGGCCGCCATCGACGCCCTGCGGGGTGAGTCGGGCCGGACCGTCGTCGGTATCGACCCCGGCGAGCGGCCGGGCATCGCCGTCCTCCACGGTGAGACGGTCGTGGCGGCGTTTCAGGTGCCCGCCGCCGAGGCCGCCGAGGTGGTCCGCCGGGAAGTCGAGGACGCCGCCGACCCGGTCGTGCGTATCGGCGACGGCGCTCGGCTGGTCGGCTCGCGGGTCATCGACGACATCGAGGACGTCCCCGTGGAACTGGTCGACGAGACCGGAACGACGCCGTATCTGGGCAGCGGCGCCCGCGGGATGGGCGACGTGCTGGCGGCGGCCAACATCGCCCGCCGCGAGGGCGAGGCGATAGCCAGCCGCGACATCGAGCCGACGGCCGGCGAACTCACGCGCATCAAAGACCGCTCCCGGGAGGCGAGCGACACCAACCGCGCCATCGACGCTGAACTCGCCCGGCGAGTCGCGGCCGGCGAACTCACCATCGAGGAGGCGCTGGCCGAACACGGTGAGGAGTCGGTGCAGGAGGATAGCGGGCCGGACCCGACCGACCGCTGACTGTATCGAGCCGTCCGCTCGCTCTTACTCGCGAACCGACCGCTCGGCTCGGCGGATGACTTCCCGAACGGCGAGACCCGATGCGTCCGCGACGGCCGCCGCGTCGTCGAATTCGCAGCTCACGTCGTACACCTCGCCGTCGGTGTCGCTGGCTAGCTTCACGGTGACCTCGTAGCTGTCGCCGTCGACCTCGAGCGTGACCGTCTCGAAGGCCCGCTCGGCTATCCACCGGTGGCCCGCGCCGTGCTCCCGGATGCCCAGCGTCCCGGTCTCCTCGGCGAGCCGACGGGCGACCCTGTCTGCGTCGTCGGGCTTGCAGATGACCTTCACCAGGTGGCCGGGCCGGGACTTCTTCATCGTCAGCGGGACGATAGAGACATCGCGCGCTCCCGCTGCCGACAGCGAGCGTTGCAGGTCACCCAGCACCTCGGGCGGCGCGTCGTCGAGGTTCGTCTCGAGGACGGTGATGTCGTCCCGGCGGAGCCCGCCCGCGCCGTCGCCGACCATCGCCCGCAGGACGTTCGGGTGAGCCTCGAACTCCCGTGCTCCGGCGCCGTAGCCCGAGCCGTCCACCGTCAGCGACGGGAGCCGGTCGACACCGTCGGCGACGTGGGCGAGGATTGCCGCACCCGTCGGCGTCAGCAGTTCGGTGTCGACGGGACCGCCCTGCAGCGCCCAGTCGGCTCGCTCGGCTATCTCGACGACCGCCGGCGTCGGCACGGGGTAGGTCCCGTGGCTCATCGAGACGGTGCCGCCGCCGGCCGACAGCGGCGTCGTCACGACTCGCTCGACGTCGAGGTCCGCGAGCAGCAGCGCCGCCCCGACCACGTCCGCGATGGCGTCGTCGGCCCCGACCTCGTGGAAGTGGGTCTCGCCGAGGTCGGTGCCGTGGACTGCCGCCTCCGCTTCACCGAGAATCTCGAAGATGGCGAGCGCATCTGCCTCGACGGCCTCGGGCAGGGCCATCCCCTCGACGATGTCGACGACTTCCGGGTAGCTCCGGTGTGGACCGTGCCCTTCGGCGTGGGTGTGGTCGTCGTGGCTGTGGTCGTGGTCGTCGCCGTCGTGACTGTGAGCTTCGTCGCTATGGCTGTGCTCGTGACCGTGGTCGTCCTCGTCCCCGCCATCCGTTGTCGGGTCCGTCAGAATAACCTCGACGCCAGTGGCGCTGATACCGTTCCGGTCGACCGTCGAGACGACGTACTCGACGTCGAGTGCCTGCTCGACGGGCGCGAGCGCGTCGCGGTCGGCACCCGCGGCCAGCAGCGCCCCCAGAATCATGTCACCGGCCGCGCCCATCCGGCCGTCGAAGGCGAGTGTTCGCATACCTGCATCTCGCTCTATAGGCTGAAAAGTCTACCACAACGCAGGTTTTGAGAGCAATACTGTAAACAGCCAGAAAGCCCCCGCACTCTGGACTCCCGCGACTCGCTGCGCTCCTCACTTCGTTGCGGTGCTTGCTTCGTCGGGGTTCGTCCAGAGTGCGGCCCCTTTCAGTCCCACCCATGCCGGTTGGTCATAGGGGCTGGGTGGGTCTGAAAGGGGCGCTTGGCTAAACGAAGGCGGGCGAAGCAAGCACCGAAGCCGACCAGCGGGAGGCGAGGAGCGCAGCGAGCCCCCCGAGTTTAGCCAAGCGGGGCTTTCTGGCTGTTCACGGCTGGAGTCAGGCTATCCAAACCCTCGCTCACTCAAACTCCTAGGTTCGGCGGACGATGTGGACGTCGTAGGCGTCCGCGTCGTCGAGTTCCGAGATGGGGACGACGACGTCGTCGGTGTCGGCGCTGCCGAGGAACACGACGTCGGCTTCGACGTCGCGGGCCACGCGGCGGATGGTCTCGGAGAGCTCGTTGGCCGAGTAGGCGCTGACGTCCTCGTAGTTGAGTTCGGCGTCGTCGGTCGCCTCCTCTATCTTCCGGCGGAGGTCGCTCGCGGCGGTCTCGGCGGCGAAGTCCTCGCTGGGGTCGACACGCAGGCGGCGAACGGCGTAGTCCGCGCCGGTCGGGACCAGACTGACAGCCACCACGTCGGTGTCCATCGCCGCGGCGTAGTCGACCGCGCGGTCGAGGGCGGCGTCTGCGAGTGGCGAGCCGTCGAAGGGAACGAGAAATACCATACCGCGGCTTCTGTGGCCAGCCTTATCAAACGCGGCGGTGGCGGCAGACGGCGTCGGTTTCCGAAACCGAAAGAGCAAATTATCGGCAAATCGGATATTCTCGACATCTGGGATGTCTTCGCCTGCCCTGTCGCCGACGACCGAGAACGTTCAGACCGTCGCCCGCTGCGTTCGCGAGGGGGGCGTCGTCGTCGCCCCCAGCGACACGAACATGGCGCTGACGGTTGCGCCCGACCAACCCGGGGCTATCGACCGCGTCTACGCTATCAAGGGCCGGCCGACCCACAAGCCGCTGACGCTGTTCGTCCGGGACCCGCGCGACTGGCGTCGCTTCGCTCGCCACGACGACCCGGAGACTGTCGACGCCCTGGCCGAGGCGTTCTGGCCGGGGCCGCTGAACCTGGTGCTCGAACTTGCCAGTCCGGCACTTGACGACCGATGCGCGATGGACGGCACGGTCAGCGTCGGCTGTCTCGCCAACCCTGTGTGGCGCGAGCTGGCCGAAGCGGTCGGTGGACCGGTCGCGATGACCTCCGCCAACCAGTCGGGGACGGTGCCCGACGACCGCCTGGTCGACGTCGAGCTGGCGGCCGACCACGTCGGCGACGCGGTAGACTACATCCTCGGAGGCGAGCCGGAGGGCACCACCCGCGCCTCGACTATCCTCTCGCTCGCCCACGGCGATGTCGGCGAGGCACGGATTCTGCGCCGGGGTGACCTGACGGCGAACGATATCGAGCGCGCAACGTCGCTGACCGTCGCGTGACCTTCGCCGGCGGTGAGTACGGTCGGTCGAACGGTGGCCAGGTGGCCCGAATCTGGCGTGGACGTGGCGTGTGATAGCAGTACGCATATAAACCCGTCGCTGCTCGTCGCACCCGCCGGTAGCATAAAGCATATCTCCCGGGATGACGGACCTTCTCATAGTCTCACTCTATGAACGAAGTGCAACTAGAAGTGGCGAAAGCGTACCCGAACGACTCGGGTCGTGGCATCGCCCGTCTTGACCCCGATACGTTGTTGCATCTCAAGCTCTCGCCCGGTGATATCATCGAAATCGAGGGTAGCGATACGACGGCTGCGAAGGTGTGGCGTGCGGACCGGCAGGACTGGAACACGGATACGGTGCGCATCGACGGGTTCACTCGGCAGAATGCCGACGTGGGCATCGGCGAACGCGTGACCATCCGGAAAGCGGAAGCGGAGAAGGCAGACAAGCTCGTCCTCGCCCCGCCCGAGGAGGCGTCGGTGCAGTTTGGCTCCGACGCCGCTGGCATGGTCAAACGCCAGATTCTGAAACGGCCGGTCGTCGAGCGCGACATCGTCCCCGTGATGAGTTCGACGAACCACCCGTTCATGCGCTCGCCCGGCCAGGCCATCCCGCTCATCGCGGTCGAGACCGAGCCAGAGGGCGTCTGTCTCATCACCGAGGACACCGAAGTCGAGCTCCGCGAGGAGCCCATCTCGGGCTTCGAGAAGACCGGCGGCGGCATCACCTACGAGGACATCGGTGGGCTCCAGAACGAGATTCAGCGGGTCCGCGAGATGGTCGAACTGCCGATGAAACACCCCCAGATATTCAAGAAACTCGGCATCGAGCCGCCACAGGGGGTCCTGCTGCACGGCCCACCGGGCACCGGGAAGACGTTGCTTGCGAAAGCGGTCGCCAACGAGACCTCCGCCAGTTTCTTCTCTATCGCCGGACCGGAGATTATCTCGAAGTACTACGGCGAGTCCGAACAGCAGCTACGAGAGATATTCGAGGACGCGAGCGAGGAGTCCCCGGCTATCATCTTCATCGACGAACTGGACTCCATCGCGCCCAAGCGCGAGGACGTCACCGGCGAAGTCGAGCGCCGCGTCGTCGCCCAGCTCCTGACGATGATGGACGGGCTGGAATCCCGTGGCCAGGTCATCGTCATCGCCGCGACCAACCGCGTCGACAGCGTCGACCCCGCGCTGCGTCGCCCGGGCCGGTTCGACCGCGAGATCGAGATCGGCGTGCCGGACGAGGTCGGCCGTGAGGAAATCCTCCAGATTCACACCCGCGGGATGCCCCTCTCGGACGACGTCACCCTCTCGAAGCTGGCGACCGACACCCACGGCTTCGTCGGCGCCGACATCGAGAGTCTGACCAAGGAGGCCGCGATGAAGGCACTGCGCCGGTACCTCCCCGAGATAGACTTAGACGAGGAGGACATCCCGCCCAGTCTCATCGACCGGATGATAATCAAGCGGGAGGACTTCAAGGGCGCGCTCAACGAGGTGAGTCCATCGGCGATGCGGGAGGTCCTCGTCGAGCTGCCGAAGATGTCCTGGGACAGCGTCGGCGGCCTCAACGAGGCCAAAGAGCAGGTCCAGGAGGCAGTGGAGTGGCCGATGAGTTCCCCCGAGAAGTTCGAGCGCATGGGCGTCACGCCGCCCTCGGGCGTGTTGCTCTATGGCCCACCCGGGACCGGCAAGACGCTGATGGCCAAGGCCGTCGCCAACGAGACCGACGCCAACTTCATCTCGGTGCGTGGCCCGCAGCTACTCTCGAAGTGGGTCGGTGAATCGGAGAAGGCCATCCGCCAGACCTTCCGCAAGGCGCGGCAGGTCGCCCCGACCATCATCTTCTTCGACGAGCTCGACTCCCTGGCACCGGGCCGGGGCGGCGAGATGGGGTCGAACGTCTCGGAACGGGTCGTCAACCAGCTCCTGACGGAGCTAGACGGGCTCGAAGAGATGGAGGACGTCATGGTCATCGGCGCGACCAACCGCCCCGACATGATAGACCCCGCGCTCATCCGCTCGGGCCGGTTCGACCGTCTGGTGATGATCGGCGAGCCCGACGTCGACGGCCGCGAGCAGATTCTGCGCATCCACACCGACGACACGCCGCTGGCCCCCGACGTGAGCCTGCGCGAGCTGGCCGAACGCTCCAGTGGCTTCGTCGGTTCGGACCTCGAATCCATCACCCGCGAGGCGGCCATCGAGGCCCTGCGCGAGTCCGACGACGCCGAGGAAGTCGAGATGCGTCACTTCCGCCAGGCCATGGAGAGTGTCAGGCCGACGATTACCGACGACATCCGGGACTACTACGAGCAGATGCAAGAGGAGTTCAAGGGCGGCTCCAGCCCGCAGCGCCAGCCCGGCGGTAGCGGTCGTATCGGCTTCCAATAAGCCCACTTTTTGCACCGTCACTCGCGCGCCTTCGGCGCGCTCGCTCGGGCAAAAACTTGGGGAAAAATCGCGGCTTCACTTCCTGTCGCGCGCCTCCGGCGCGCGGTAGTCAGTTCGCCGCGGTCGAACCGGCGCCCTCGGCGCCGGATGCTCACTTCGACAGCCCTGCCCTTCCCCGTCCTCGCGAGCCTAGCGAACGAGGGCTCGTCAGAGCGGAGCTCTGACGGTGGTTCGCGCGACGGAGCGCGCTCACGGCCCATAGCCCGCGAAACCTACAGCCACGGATTCGGATTGCTGGGTCTGCTGTCTCGACTCTCGCAGCAAACGCTCCGAGCGTGGACGCTACTCCTCTATCTCGGACTCGGCTTCCATGGCGGCGACCAGCGAGTTGTCCACGAGCGTGAGTATCGCGCGCCGTAACCGCTCGGTGACCGCCTGGTCCGAGATGTCAAACTCCTCGGCCAGGTCCTTCGTCGATAGCCCCCGCGGAATGGAGTAGTAACCGCCCTCGACTGCCCGCAGCAGGGCCTCCCGCTGTGGCTGTGTAAGTCCGTAGAAGGGGCCGGTTTCGGGTCTGGATGGGTTGTAGATGCGTTCGACTTCGACGGGGACGCTCCGCTCCGAACAGTGCTCGCGGAACATCTCCAGGCTCTCGTAGGTGGTGAACCGAAGCTCGAACTCCCAGCTGTCGGGCCCGCCAGTCGCGGAGAGGATGGTCGCTCCGGTCTCGGCGATGGTTCGAAAGAAGGTGTCCGCGCCTACCCCCCAGTCCAGGGCATACAGGATACTGTCGTCGTGTGCGCTGACCTCGGTGATGCTGGTCACGGACTCGTGGGCCCTGACGTTTTTTTCGAAGGCCGGCGCGACGGTCCCGTGCACGGAGAAGAAGGGGACTGCTTTCTCACCGACCGGGACGAGCGTCTCGAGTTTGATGGTGGCGCCCTCGGTCATATCGAGTATCTGACCCAGCTCGAAAGTGGAAGCGGGAATCCGAAGATGCGCGAGGACAGCCATTATCGTGTCTACTGTGGCCTGTCATGTAAATATGGCTCGTCCGCTCCACCGGCTCTCGAAATGAAACTTGGTGCACCATGCTGAACGATAGTTCTTTTACCCCACGGTCCAACGGATAACCATATTGCACGCCCTCGGAGTCTGGTTCGTTTCTGACCATGTGACCGCGTCACGGCCGGACGGCCACCAGCTATGACAGGAGATATCAACAGCGCCGCAGAGTTCGAGTCCGCCCTCGCGGACATCGTCGAATCGGCTATCGAGAACAACGTCGACGTCCGCGGCGCCTGGGAGTTCGAGACAGACGGCTCGACTCACTACTGGGAGCTCAACGTCGTCGAACTGGCGCGGGAATCCGACGAAGCTGACGAGACCGACTGACTGCGGTCCCGTTTGGAACAAGCCCCTCGCCGGAAAGCGACCCTTTCAGGACTCCATCTTCGCGGCCATGTGGTCGAAGACGTCCCGGTGGTCCTCCTGCGGGCTGAACAGGACGACTTCGGTGTCTTGCTCTGCTCGGGCGGTGTGGCCCGGCGGCCAGTAGACCACGTCGCCGCCGCGGTCGGTCTCCTCGCTGCCGTCGACGTAGGAGATGGTAATCTCGCCGTCGATGACGTAGCCCCAGTGAGGGACCGGGCAGTGGTCGTCCGGGAGCCCCTCAAGCAGCGGGGTGATGTCAGTCCCGGCCGAAAAGTGCATGTGTTCCGCGCTCAGCGTGGTGTCGGCCGGGAGTTCGCCGAAGTCCATCTGCTGCTGGACTACGGCGTCCGGTGTCTCCATCAGTGTCGGGAGTTCTTCTTTTGTCGTGTTCATTCTATGTCACTATCGGGACCGTACAGCATGGGTGGGTAAAGCTGGGTAGTACCAACTGCTGGTCGGTGCCGCGGCCGGTGCGTGCCCGATACTCAAGTGGGTCCGTCGGTGGCAACTGCAAACGGTGTTCCCTCGGGTCGCAAGGGCGGCTCACTGCGGGTGGGCGCGCCTCGCACCGCTGTCACTGTGGCTGCGTTCCCCGGCCACGCGGCGGGACGGCGGTTGGAGGGCCGCAACTGCAGGGCCAGTGCTCACCCCGAAAAATCCGCTATGGACCCACGGAGGATTAGTATGACCGACGACACCAGTGAGACACTGCTCGACCGTATCGACGACTCCCGACGGGACTTCATGAAGAAAGGCGCGCTCGCCACGGGGGCCCTCGCGCTCGGGGCGTCCGGCACTGCCGCTGCACAGGAGGACGACGACGGCCTCCTCGAAGAGGACTGGCAGGCGCTCATCTTCATCTCGAACTTCCACCCGAACGGCCGATTCGTCTTCGTCTCGGATGTGGTCGAGTTCACCCCGAACTACGGTGACGTCCAGGACAGCTTCTTCACCGACTACAACACCTACCAGATTCGGTGGCTCGACACCGACGAGGTCGTCCCGCTGTTCGTGGCCGAGGACGCTCCCATCGGGTCGTACGACGAGGACCTCGGGTTCATTCCGGACGACGACCAGAACCAGCCACAGGTGTACGAGGTCGACCAGGAGTGGTCGCCCTTCGGCGACAACGAACGGCTCGTCACGCTCGACGTCAGCCCCCTCGACGAAGACGACGAGGACGCGCTCCTCGATACACAGGACTGGTGGCAGGAATCCGACGACGCGACGAACGGCACGCCGACCGACGACAACACCACGAACGGCACGTGACGCTCACGCCGTCCCGACCGACGACGACTGGCCTGGGCGGTCTCGGCTAGAGCACCCGCAGCCGGTAGCCCTCGATAGCCGTCTCGTCGGCCACGCGCCCGGTTTCGACCGCGGTGTCGACGATGTCCGCGACGAACGCCTTCGGGACCTCGACGCTGATGAAATCCGACTCGCCGGGGACGGTCAGGCGGGCCATCGTCCGTTCGGTCCCGTCGTCGTTGTAGATGCTTCCAACCTTCTCGCCGTCCCGCAAGAACCGCAGCGTCACGTCCGTCGCGTCTAGTTCGTCGAAGCTGACCTCGAACACCATCTGGTCGTCCTCGATACGGGCGAGCAGTCGGCCGTCGTGTTCTGTGACCAACATGACTGCCCGTTGGAACCGACGACGTATAGACGTCGTGTCCCTGTTGTATCATGACGGCACCGTCCATATATAGCCCTATATACTGACTGAACGTTCCTGAACTAGACCGGTTTTTATCTCGAAAAACATTTTTAGCGGTGGAAACGAAACGGTCGATACAGTATGCAACTCGACTCGTTCGCAGTCGGTGGCGCCGTCGCCGCCGACCAGTCGGTCCCTCTCGCCCCCGTGGCGCCGGTCGCCGTCGACCCGGCCGCCACCGCATCGTGAACGCGGCGACGCCCTACCCACTCCAATGACTCCTGATACCCCAACAGCCGATAGTCCGCCGAAAGCCACGCTCTTCTGTCCGGAGTGTAGCCACAGCAGTCGGTACGACGGTGACTGGACGCGAGCCAGAAGCGGCCAGACCGTCCACTACAGCTGTCCGGACTGTCACACGGAGATTACGACCCGTCCGGCGTCGGCCGAACCGACGGCGGCCCCTGTCACCGAGTTCTTTACCCGCTGGACCGACACCGTCCAGACGCTCCAGAGCGCCTGGCTGAAAACGTTTTTCCGGGCCTGAAACGGCCGGTCAACGGGCGACTACAGCTCGCCCAGCTTCCGCAGCAGCTGTCCGCGGTACTCTTCGTCTGCCTGGACGCCCTTGCGTTCGAGGACGTTCCGCTCTAGTTTGTCCAGCGCGACGTTGAAGGCCATCTCTGCGCCGTACCCCTCGCCGGAGCCGGCGGCCTGGCCCTTGTTGGTCCGGAGCCGAATCTGGCACTGGATGAGTGGGGTGCCACGGAGCTTCTCCTTGTGTTCGTGGAAGCGGACGTGGGCGTGCTGGACCTGCATCGCCTGGTACTTGTCGGCCACGCTGCTGATGTCCTCACGGATGTCCGCCCGGGAGATGGTGTCCAGCAGGGAGATGTTCGTGATCTGGACGTCCATGTGGTCCTCCTCGGTGTAGGTCAGCGCCCGGAGCACGTCGGTCTTCGTGACGATACCGATGACGTGGTTCACGTCGTCGGTCACCACGAGGCCGGCGAAGTCGTGCTCCAGCATCCGGGACACGGCATCGCGCACCGAGTCGCTCGGGTCGGCCGTCTCGACCGGGCTGTTCATGATGTCGTAGACGGGCATATCGAGCACCCGCTCGATTTCGCCCGAGCGGTCGCCGCGGGTGGCCTTGTTCATGTCCCGGACCACGACGTCGACAATGTCGTGGCGGGTGACCATCCCGGTTAGCCCCTCGGTTTCGTCTAACACCGGGAGCCGGGAGATGCTGTGTTTCCGCAGCAGGTTGACGATCTGGCCGACGTTGGTATCCTCTCGGACGGTGATGACGTCTTCCGTGTAGATTTGCTCGATGGTCAGGGCGTCGAGGTTCTCGATGACCGCCTCCAGGATAGCGTCCTCGGTGATGATACCCCAGAGCTCCTCCCCCTGGAACACCGGCGCTACCTTGGTCCCGCCTTCCACGAGGACGCGGGCGACCTTGCGCACGTCCGCGGTGCGTTCGACCTTGGGCGCCGAGCGGACCATCGCCCCCGCCTTCGCGTCGTCCTCGACGTGGGACTGCACCAACTGCTTCTGCGTGATGATGCCGACGTACTCACCGTCCTCGGTGACGATGATGCCTTTCGGGTTCTCCCGCTCGAAGATAGCGCGGACCTTCCCGAGCCGCTTGTTAGCGTCGACCTCGACAAACTCTCTCGTGGCAATGTCAGAAATATCCATCGTGCTTCCCAGGCGGAGGTAGTACGTGAAGGATTATAAAGAACAAGGAGGATTTCCACCCGTCGGGCACAGGATGAATCCGACAACCAGTTTCACGAACTACCGTCGATAGTGGGAGCGGATATTGCACACCGACCTGTCGAATTTAACACTTATTTGCCTGTATATTAATACGAAACAAATGGATGTTGGAGACAACCCGTACTTACATCGCACAAATTACTAACCACAGTGAAGTTCGTGACGTCCTTGACCAGTGCGGGTTCTCGGCATCCAAACTGTGGAACGTCGGACGCTACTTTATCCAAGAACGGTGGGAAGAAGACGGTGAGATACCCGACGAGAAAGATATGAAATCGGAGTTGAAAGCCCACGAACGCTACAGTGACCTGCATTCTCAGTCAAGTCAGCGAGTTCTCGAAGAACTTGCTGAGGCGTTTACCGCCTGGTACAACTCCGATGACGACAACAACCCGCCGGGCTACCGAAAACGTGGTGACCGACACCCACGCTCCACTGTGACGTGGAAGCAGAAAGGCATCAAACACGATGACAAACACGGTCAACTCCGTCTCTCAAAAGGCTGGAACCTGAAGGACGGGCAGTCTGACTTCATCCTCGCCGAGTACGAAACCCGTCCTGACGTACAGGTCGAGAGCATTCAACAGGTACGTGCTGTCTGGAACGGTGACCAGTGGGAACTCCACCTCGTCTGCAAGAAGGAAATCCCAGTCGAGGACGCGCCCGGCGACAAGACGGCGGGCATCGACCTCGGCATCAGCAACTACCTCGCCATCGACTACGAAGATGGTACAAGCGAGCTATATCCGGGGAACGTGCTGAAAGAGGATAAGCACTATTTTACCCGCGAGGAGTACCAGACCGAGGGAGAGAATGGGCCGTCGAAGCGTGCGTTGAAAGCTCGGCGGAAACTCTCCCGACGCAAAGACCACTTCCTCCACACTCTCTCGAAATGCATTGTGCAACGGTGTGTCGAAGAAGGGGTGGAGAAGATAGCAGTTGGTGACCTCAGTGATATTCGAGAAGGTGACAACGGTGGCCCTCGAGATTGGGGTTCTTCGGGGAACAAGAGGTCCACGGATGGGAGTTCGACCGATTCACTCGTCTACTCGAATACAAGGCCGAAGAACACGGGATACTCGTTGACCGTGTAGACGAGGAAAATACGAGCAGGATGTGTTCATATTGTGAACAGATTCGAGACGCGAACCGTGTGGAGCGTGGGCTGTACGTCTGTGAATCGTGTGAGACGACAATGAATGCAGATGTGAACGGTGCGGTGAATATCCGCCGAAAGATAACTCAGAGTCCCTCATCGGGGGATATGAGTAACGGCTGCGTGGCACAGCCCGGAGTCTTCCTGTTCAACCGCGAAAGCGGACGGTTCACACCGAGAGAACAGGGCGTCTGCAAACCCTAATATCCCAACGCTGGGGATTCCTCCGAATTCAGGCGGAGGAGGATGTCAACAAGGTTGGTTTAGTTCCCGTCGCGTGGAGTCGGGGACAACGTTTAGGATGGTCGAGCCGTCTGTGGGATATGCTCCCCGACATCGGCGTGTTCGGTCCCTACACCTATCTCGTGACGGAAGTCGTCTGGGGGACCGTCGCGCTGGCGCTCCTGTGGCGGGCCGACGCGCTTCGGATGGCCGGCAAGACCATCGTCGCGCTCTACCCCATCGCGTACGTCTGGGACTGGTACACCCTCGAAGTGGGCGTCTTCGCTATCCAGCTGCGAACCGGCGTCGACCTGCTGGGTATTCCCATCGAGGAACATATCTTCATGGTCGTCGTCCCCGCCCTGGTCATCGGTCTGCACGAGACGCTCCACGGCGACTAAGGGTCCATGACGAGGGGCCTACCGGGCCAGGTTCTAGGTGATTATATCCTCCCGAGAGGTTCATACACACGCCACCGAACGTATATGTAGTCCTATCTTCATATCTCGGATACCATGAACCAGACCGAACCCTACGTCGAACTGTACGTCCGCTCGATGCTGCCCGACGGTGCCGGGTCGCGCCAGGAGACCGTCATCGACAAACTCGAGAAACTGGAGCGTCGCGAGGAGATAGCGGGCTACAACGTCGTCGTCTGGGGCAAGCAAATCGCCCCCGAGTCGGCGGCCGCCAACACGGAAGAGGGCCGGTACATCCTCAACCGCGTCGCCGAGTTCAAGCAGTGGGCGCTCTCGAACAACGTCTCTCTGGAGTCGTTCTACCAGCGGACCACCGTCGACTCCGAGGCGACCGAGTCGGCGTACGATGCGATGGTGCTCCCGGTGATGGGGCTGGCCGAGTACGACGGGAACGAACTCGCACACGTCGCCCCCTGCACCGCCGGCGAGACCGTCCACACTATCACTGACCGACTGGAGCGGCTGGACGCCGGCGAGCCGTCGGCGCTCGACCAGCAGGCCCAGACCCCGATATCGTCCGACTAGGCGTCTAGCGACCGGGCGTAGGCGCCGATGTCTTCGTCCTCGGACAGCAACGCAACCACGTCGTCGGCCGCGACGGCGAGTTCGTAGGCCGGGCGACCCTTCCCGACCGCGTCCTCCGTCTCCGCCTTCGCGAGCAGGTTCGCCTCGGTCAGGTTCCCCAGTGCCGTGATGACCTCCCGGCGCTCGATGCCACCGAAGGGCGGGCGTTCGAGCTCGTCCATGCGCGCCTTGGCCGTCTCGGTCACGTCGTAGGAGTGGGCCGGCGTCTCCCCGTCTTCCGACAGCTCGGCGACGGACAGCAGGACGAACTGTTCGAACGACTGGACCGAACCGAGTGCATCGTTCATACATATAAGTCCGCTGGCCGGTGTAAGAAGCTACTGAAACTGACCGGAATTGCGGGACTTGATACGGGAATGCGGTCCCAGACCGCCCCGGAGAACAGGGACGCCGACTTTCACAGGGGACGGGACGTCGAGGCGGGGCAGTCAGCGAGCGACATCGCCGAAGCGTGTGGTGTCACGAGGCCGAACGCAGTGAAGTCTACCGACCCACGCGCTGTGGGCGTGACAGATGGCCCGGAATTCACGACGAGTAATCCGTGATTTCACGCCTTGCTCGCGGACCTTCTCGCACGGGTATATAGTACCATTTTACACAGTAACGTCTCGCGAGAATATCTCAGAGTTCCTTTCTGAAGTTACTGACACCAGACCACGATATTATCAAGAGGGCCTGATTCCCATAGCTGGTCAGACAGATTCTTGTCGCTGCGTATTGGTAATCGGCCGGAAGCCGGCTGGCGTGATGATGATTCAACACTGTACCTGTGCTTGCCAGAAGTGACGAACGGGCTACAATATACTAGTTCTAATATGAATCTTAAAGAACTGCAACTTTTGCTAACTGCATAGCTATCATTATACAAAAATTTGATACATCTTCTCAAAATTGTCAATATTGCATGCAAAATAGAAAACATGATGGCAATTCTGGTAGCGAGCCCGCAGAAAGTAACGAGCATCTCAAACGGAGGGGCTTCCTCGGATCATTGGGTGTTCTGGGCGCTGCTGCCGTCGTGCCAGGGAGTGGACTTTTTGGTTCCCAATCCTCCGATGTGCCGGACGACGACTTCGATCCTCTGGAGGTCACTGCCCGAGATGTCGTGAAAAAATATCGGACGGGACAGCTAACCGTCCAAGAGGTCGTCGTTCGGTATCTCGAACGCATAGAAGAGTTCGAGGACGAACTGAACGCGATTATACGGATCAATCCACATGTCCTGGATCGGGCTGGGGAACTGGACGCGGCACTTGAAGCGGGTGAAGACGTGGGTCCACTTCACGGCGTCCCGATAATACTGAAAGACAATCACGATACGGCAGACATCCCGACGACCGCTGGTTCTGTTTCGATGGCCGAATCGAACCCGACTGACGACGCGACCATCGTCTCCGAGATACGGGATGCAGGTGGACTTGTGCTTGCGAAAGCGAATCTCAGCGAGTTCGCGTTTAGTTATGAGACGATCAGCTCGTTCGGTGGGACCACTACCAACCCGTATGATACCGAGAGACACGCCGGGGGGTCCAGCGGCGGAAGTGCAGCTGCGATGGCAGCGAATCTCGGAGTTCTCAGCACTGGTTCCGACACCGGCGGCTCCGTCCGTGTCCCATCAGCGGCATGCTCGCTCGTCGGCCTTCGTCCCTCGACTGGACTCATCAGCCGGGACGGAATTATCCCGCTCGCATTGACGGAAGACACGTCCGGACCGATGACTCGAACGGTCGCTGACACAGCCATGCTCCTGGACGTTGTCGTCGGTTACGATTCAGCGGATCCCGAAACCAGTGAGAGCATCGGTGAGACCCCACATGCTGATGGTCGCAGCTACACCGACTACTTGCGACTCGACGGGCTGGAGTCCGCCCGTATCGGGGTTTATCGGGATTGGGTAGGGCCCACGGAAGAAGAAAAAGAGGAATCGGATTCCGACATCGTTGCCGACGCCAACGCGGTGGCGGACGTCTTCGACGATGCGCTTACCGAACTCGAAGAAGCAGGCGCAACGGTTGTTGACCCGGTCGATGCCCCATCCTGGGACTTCGTTTACAGTGCCAACGTTAGTTCCGGGGACGAGTTCAATCGTGATATCAACTCGTACCTCTCAGAGGTAGAGGATTCTGACGCTCCCGAAAATCTCGCGGAGATTGTCGAATCCGGTGAATATTCCCCGGCGATTAGCTATATCAAGGAACGCGAGGAAGTCGACGAGGATGCAGTCAACGAGAACGTCGAGTATTTACAGACGCTCAGTCGACGCGACGATCTCCAGCAGTCGGTGTTGAGCACCTTCGCCGAGAACGATCTTGATGCGATCGTCTATCCGGCGACCAGACACACCGCACCGCATATTGACAGCGATGAGCCATGGGGATCGAACGCACAGTTGACCCCTGCGCTGGAGTTCCCGTCAATGACGGTCCCCGCAGGATTCACGGACGAGAGTGAGATGCCAGTCGGTATCGAGTTCGCTGTCCCCGAGTTCGAGGAGGAGAGGCTCATTGAACTGGGCTACGCATACGAACAGCAAAGTCAGGCACGTCGCCTACCGGACAGTTTTGGTCGCCTCGAGTCGTCCCCTGACGAGTGGACCAGTGACAAGATCGAATCCTGGAACGAGAGTCAGCACAAACGTCAAACCGCCGAGAGCCAAAGCGAGGAGACGACCCAGAGTGACGACTAACGCGATGGTGTGGGGTAGTAACGGTTAGTGCTCGCTCCACGGTGCCGACACGAGCGCTCTACTCAGTCTCACAGTCCCACACGCCGGCCCGGAGTACGATACCGGAACAGACCCAGTATTTGCTCACTCTGTGACTGTCACTGCCCGGTGATTCCCCAGCGGCGATAATTCGAGAAATGGGTTCGGGCGGATTTGAACCGCCGGCCTCCTCCATGTCAAGGAGGTGTCATAACCGACCTAGACCACGAACCCTCGCTGCCTCGTGCAACCAATCCTTGCCGGGGGGTATAATTGAAGGTTTCGAATTCCGGACCCGCACGGCGTCTGTTGATTCGGCACACACTTCGTGATCGTAATGTCGTAGTCGTGGCTACTCCGACTGCTGGGGAGCCAAAGAGCCAGAAAGCCCCGGCTGGCTCCGGTCGGGGGCCTCGCTGTCGTCCGAGAGGGCGAAGCCCTCTCGTGATCACGAAAGACGCTTCGCGTCTTTCGAACGACGGTCCTCACTGCGTTGCGGTCCTTGCGGCGGCCGCCTTCCCGGAGCCAGCCGCCCCTTTCAGTCCCGCCCAACGCTGTTTGACCAACTGGCAGGGTGGGACTGAAAGGGGCCGAGCTATCGACGAACCCCGGCGTCCGCGGCTTCGCCGCGTGGCTCGGGAGAGCTTCGCTCTCCCCGTGACGCAAGCACGCGAAGCGCGCGCAGCGAGTCGCGGGTCGCGAGGGACCGGAGGTCCCTCGTCTTGGTGAGCGGGCCTACGGCCCGCGAACCAAAGCCGATAGCTCGGGGGCTTTCTGACTGTTCGCTGTGCCGTTGTCAATCGTTGCTAGCGGGGCTTTCTGGCTGTTAGAGCTACAATTCGCTCAGGTGAACACCACTGGTGGGACCCCGATAGGCTTAAGTCAGTGTGCAGATTTGTACATCACAACACGAAAAAGACCATTGGTGACCACTATGCAGGCATACATCGAGCGCGTTACTGACGGCGAGGACCTGACACAGGACGAGGCACGCGAGGTCGCGACGCTCGTCTTCGAAGACGCCACCGAGGCCCAGATTGGAGCGCTGCTGTCGGCGCTGCGGGCCAAGGGGGAGACAGAGGCCGAGATAGCGGGCTTCGCCCAGGGGATGCGTGACGCGGCCCGGACCATCCAGCCAGACCGCGAGGGGCTGGTCGACACCTGTGGGACGGGCGGGGACGACTACAACACGATCAACGTCTCGACGACGAGCGCTATCGTCGCGGCGGGGGCGGGCGTCCCCATCGCGAAACACGGCAACTACTCGGTCTCCTCGTCGTCGGGCAGCGCCGACGTGCTGGAGGTCGCCGGGGTCGACGTCGACGCGGAGCCGCCGGCCGTCGAGGCGCGCATCGAGCGGGACGGTATCGGGTTCATGCTCGCGCCCGTCTTCCACCCGGCGATGAAGGCCGTCATCGGCCCGCGCAAGGAACTGGGGATGCGCACCGTCTTCAACATCCTCGGGCCGCTGACGAACCCCGCCGGCGCCGAGGCACAGGTGCTCGGGGTGTACGACCCCGACCTCGTCCCGGTGCTCGCCGAGGCGCTGGCTCGTCTGGAGACCGAGCGAGCGCTCGTCGTCCACGGGAGCGGGCTGGACGAGATAGCCATCCACGACGAGACCACCGTCGCGGAGGTCACCGGTGACTCCATCTCGGAGTACACCATCACGCCCGCTGACATGGGGCTCGAACAACACGACATCGACGCCGTCGCCGGCGGCTCGCCGGAGGCAAACGCCGAGGACCTCCGGGGTATCGTCTCCGGCGAGGTCACCGGCGCGAAGCGTGACATCATCCTCGCGAACGCGGGCGCGGCCATCTACGTCGCGGGCGTCGCCGAGAGCCACGAGGCGGGGGTCGAGCACGCCCGAGCGGCCATCGAGTCGGGCGACGCCGCCGCGAAGCTGGAGGACCTGATCGGGGAATGACGCGCGTGAAGATTTGCGGCGTGACGAACGAGGCGGACCGCGACGCCATCGTCGCGGCGGGCGCCGACGCCGTCGGTGTCATCCACGGGGTCCCGGTCGAGACGCCCCGAGAGGTCGACGCGGACACCGCCGCGTCGCTCGTCGCCGGCGTGGCGCCACTCGTGACGAGCGTGCTGGTGACCATGCCACGGACCGTCCAGCAGGCGGTCAAGCGCGTCGACGAAATCGAGCCCGACGCCGTGCAGATTCACGATGGGCTGGAACCCGCGGAGCTGGGCGCGCTTGCTCGGCGCGTCACCCAGCAGATAGTCGCCGTGGTCGATGCCGAGGCCGACGATATCGCCGAGTACGCCAACCACGCCGACGCCCTGCTGGTGGACTCGGTCGACGACGAGGGTGCGGGTGGCACCGGCGAGACCCACGACTGGGAGCGCACGCGTGAGGTTGTGGCCTCGCTCGACGTCCCCGTGATTCTGGCCGGCGGCCTCACTCCTGAAAACGTCGACGAGGCCGTCCGTACCGTCGGGCCGTTCGCGGTAGATACGGCCAGTGGGGTCGAATCCAGCGGGGGCCAGAAGGACCACGACGCGGTCCGTCGGTTCGTCTCGAACGCCACCGCGGCGAACGCTGACACGGGGGTATCGGCGTGAACATCGATATCTCCCGCGAGGAGTTCATCGAGCACGCCGAGGCCGACCGGCCGGTCGTGGTCCGGGCCGCGGCCGACCTCGACGTCGACCTCGAACCGCTCGCGGCCTACGCCGCGCTCTCAGGGCGGACGAGCGACGCCACCGAGAGCGACTACACCTTCCTGCTGGAGAGCGCCGAGAAGGTCGCCTCCAGCGACCCGGACGGGGCTTTCGCCCCCGAGACGGACGACCGCCACGCCCGGTTTTCCTTCGTCGGCTACGACCCGCGAGCGGTCGTCACCGTCACCGGCGATGAAAGCGAGGTCGAGGTCTTCGACGACCGTTACGCGGACCTCGTGACCACCGACGGCGGCGACGTCGTCGACGACCTCCGGGCGGCGATGCCCGACGTCGAACTGCGCGGGTTCCCCGAGATGGACCGCCAGCATCTGGACGGCGGGCTCGTGGGCTTTCTGGCCTACGACGCCGTCTACGACCTCTGGCTCGACGAGGTCGGGATGGAGCGACCCGACTCCCGGTTCCCGGACGCGCAGTTCGTCCTGACCACCTCGACGCTGCGCTTCGACCACGCCGAGGGCGCCGTCGAACTCGTGTTCACGCCGGTCGTCCGCGCCGACGAGGACGCCGGGGCCCGCTACGACGAGCTCGTCGCGGAGGCCGAGCGTGTCGAGACGGCCCTCTCGACGGCCGAGACGCTGTCGACCGGCGGCTTCAGCCGCGAGGCCGAGGTGGCCGGACCGAAAGACGAGTACGAGGACGCCGTCAGGACGGCCAAGGAGTACGTCCTCTCGGGGGACATCTACCAGGGCGTCATCTCCAGGACCCGGGAGCTGTACGGCGACATCGACCCGCTGGGGCTGTACGCGGCGCTGCGGGAGGTCAACCCCTCGCCGTACATGTATCTGCTCGGCCACGACGACCTGAGCATCGTCGGCGCGAGCCCGGAGACGCTGGTCTCCGTGGCCGGCGACCGCGTCGTCTCGAACCCCATCGCCGGGACGTGCCCACGAGGGAACTCACCCGTCGAGGACCGCCGGCTGGCCGGCGAGATGCTCGCCGACGGGAAAGAGCGGGCCGAACACACGATGCTTGTCGACCTGGCGCGAAACGACGTCCGACGGGTCTCCGAGGCCGGCTCCGTTCGGGTCGAGGAGTTCATGAACGTCCTGAAGTACAGCCACGTCCAGCACATCGAGTCCACGGTGACGGGGACGCTCGCGCCGGAGCAAGACGCCTTCGACGCTGCCCGGGCGACGTTCCCGGCCGGGACCCTCTCCGGGGCGCCCAAGATTCGCTCGATGGAGATAATCGACGAACTGGAGCGCTCGCCCAGAGGGCCCTACGGCGGCGGCGTCGGCTACTTCGACTGGGGCGGGGACACCGACTTCGCCATCGTCATCCGCTCGGCGACCGTCGAGGAAGGGGTCCCGCTGCCCGACGACGACGAGCCGGTCCACGACCGAGTGACGGTCCAGGCCGGTGCCGGTATCGTCGCCGATTCGGACCCCGAGAGCGAGTACATCGAGACCGAACAGAAGATGGACGGCGTGCTGGCGGCCGTCGAGCGTATCGAGCGCGAGGGCGGGGCGGCCGACTCGACCGTCGCCGACGAACCGGAGGTGAGCCGATGAGCGCAGACGCCGCCAGCGAGACGGCGGGGGACCAGCCCCGCGTCCTCTTCGTCGACAACTTCGACTCCTTTACCTACAATCTCGTCGAGTACGTCTCCGAACACGCCGAGACCGAGGTCGTCCGGAACACGGCCACGCTCGAGGACGTGCGGGCCTTTGACCCCGACGCCATCGTCATCTCGCCGGGGCCGGGCCACCCCAGGAACGACCGTGACGTGGGCGTGACGATGGACGTCCTCCGTGAGCTCAGTCCCGACACGCCGACGCTGGGCGTCTGTCTGGGCCTGGAAGCGGCCGTCTACGCCTACGGCGGCACCGTCGGCCGCGCGCCCGAGCCAATCCACGGGAAAGCGTTCCCTATCGACCACGACGGCGAGGGCGTCTTCGCCGGGCTGGAACAGGGGTTACAGGGCGGGCGCTACCACTCGCTGGTGGCGACCGAGGTACCCGAGGAGTTCGAGATTTCGGCGACCACCACGACCGAGGACGGGACCGAGCTGGTGATGGGTGTCCGTCACCGCGACTACCCCATCGAGGCCGTCCAGTTCCATCCGGAGTCGGTGTTGACGGCCGTCGGTCACGATGTCATCGAGAACTTTCTCGCTGGGCTCTAGAGCACACCGAAGCCGAGCAGGCCCAGCAGCCATATCGTCCCGACAACGATGATGCCGATGATGACGAGCCGCCACGCGACCTTCATCACCAGGCGGCCGACCAGGAGGACGATAGCTATGAGGATGAGGCCGGCGAGGACTGCCGGAACGGTGCCAATCCCACCGAGTTGCAACAGGCCGAGCATACTGCCTATGACACATAGCGGACACAAATACTTCGTGGCTTCGACAGCGGTAGTATCAAATTTCAGCCAACTGAAACGAACCTGAGAGAGCGTGCTTCGACTCCCCGCGCTCACGCCGCGAAACGAGCCGCCGTCCGGCCGCTGCTGGGGCGCATCGCAAGACAGCGGTGGTGTAGTCCGATAATCGCCGGACGGCGTCACGTCTGACGCGGGCTATAACCTTCTATATCGGGGCCCAGTCACCGACAATCTCCACCTGAAACCCCCGCTAGTTTCCACTGGATTTCTCGCTCCCATCGGGCGGTTAGTGGGGTTCCGATTCCACTTTCACTACGGTCTACTCACCATTAAGAAGTTATCGCCGTTGCTAGTGGTCGTACACGACCAGTCCGTACCGTGCCGTCGGCATCGCTCACAACCACCGTAGTATCATCTATTTGATAGCTACGGGACCTGACACGAAACTGAGAAAGCAAGCGTTATACCCCATCCATGAATACCTATTCGCCGCCAGAAATGACCGGAACTCGGAACACACCAAAACGGGACATCGGCTGCCAGCGGGTCGCAACAGTGGGGAGGACGACGGATGAGTGACGCGGAGCTCACCGCCGACGACCTCACACTGCCTATCAAGCGCACCGAGGGGGACACCCTCGAAGACCGGCTGACAGGTAACGCCTACCACAATATCCTGCCCGCACGATATCTGCGCAAGGACTCGAACGGGGACCTCGTCGAGGACCCGGAGGACCTCTTCGAGCGCGTCGCGAAGAACATCGCACTCGCCGAGGCCGTTTTCGAGGCTGACAAGCAGGACCTCGACATCACGGTCACGCCAGACCAGCTGAAGCCCGACCACCCGCGCCGGGACGAGCTCGCCGCCGAGGTCTTCGGCAAGGGGACCACAGCGACAGACGACGTCGAGACCACGCTCTCGGTGTACAACGTCAACAAGTTCGCCTACGACACCGTCGTCCCGGAGCTGCCCGACGCCGTTCGGGACCACGTCGAGGAGACCGCCGACTCCTTCCAGGACCAGATGGAGTCGCTCTCCTTCATGCCGAACTCGCCGACCCTGATGAACGCCGGCGACGAGCTCCAGCAGCTGTCGGCGTGTTTCGTCGACTCGCCGGCCGACGACATCGACGACATCCACCAGACCGCCAAGGAAGCAGCACAGGTGTTCCAGTCCGGCGGCGGTATGGGCTACGCGTTCTGGAAACTGCGCCCCTATGGCGACCCCGTCGGTTCCACCGGCGGCATCGCCTCGGGCCCCATCACGTTCATGCGGACCTACGACCAGATGTGTGAGACCATCGCTCAGGGTGGCGCCCGCCGTGGCGCCCAGATGGGTGTCATGCGCGTCTCGCACCCGGACGTCATCCAGTTCATCCACGCCAAGAACAAGGACGTCTCCCTGGCCGAGACCCTGCGCCTGAACGACCCCGACGACTTCACGCACAACTCCTTTGCCGAAGCCCTCGAAGAGGCCCGCGAACTCATCGACGAGGACGGCAAAGTTCCCAAGCACCTCCGCAACGCCGTCGAGGGCCACCTCTCGAATTTCAACATCTCCGTCGGTATCACCGACGACTTCATGGAGGCCTACAAGAACGGCGAGGACTTTACCTTCACCAACCCGCGCACCGAAGAGCCCCACATCGCCACCGCCGAGACCAAGGAGCTGTACTCGATGTTCGATCTCGGCGAGTACGTCGAGGTCGGCGAGGAGCTCTCCATCCCCGCCGAGAAGCTCTTCGAGCGCATCGTCCAGGGCGCCCACGAGAACGGCGAACCGGGCGTCATCTACCTCGAACGCGTCAACAAGGAGCACTCCTTCGACGTCGAGGAACACCCCGACCACCAGATTCTCGCCACGAACCCGTGTGGCGAGCAGCCCCTCGAGGAGTACGAGGCCTGTAACCTCGGCCACATCAACCTCTCGACGCTCGCCGCGCTCGACGCCCCCGACTACCGCGTCTGGGCCGACGAGCACGCAGACCAGTACGACTCCCAGGAGGCGGCCATCGACGCCTTCCTCGACGAAGCGCTGGACATGGCGGAGCTCGACCACCGCATCGAGCTCGGGACGCGCTTCCTCGAGAACGTCGTCACGATGTCGGACTTCCCGGTCGAGAAGATAGAGCAGAAGGTCCGCGAGATGCGCAAGATCGGCCTGGGCATCATGGGACTCGCCCAGCTGTACATCCAGCTCGGCGTCGAGTACGGCTCGCCCGAGGCCAACGAGATCGCCCGCCAGGTGATGCGTCACATCAACCACGGCTCGAAGAAGGCCAGCCGCGAACTCGCAGAGGACCGTGGCACCTTCGAGGAGTGGGACAACTCCAAGTACGCGAACCCCACGGAGTACCGCGAGTGGTTCGAGAAACAGACCGGCGAGGACGCCGACGACTGGGCCGAGGGCTTCCCCATCCGCAACCACAACACGACGACCATCGCGCCCACCGGCACCACGTCGATGATCGGTAACACGACGGGTGGCTGTGAGCCAATCTACAACGTCGCCTACTACAAGAACGTCTCCGACGACGTCCAGGGCGACGAGATGCTCGTCGAGTTCGACGACTACTTCCTCCGGGCCTTAGAGGACAACGACATCGACGTCGAGGCCGTCAAGGAGGAGGCCGAAGAGCAGATGGCCAACAACGAGTTCGACGGCGTCGACGGGCTCACCACCGTCCCGGACGCCATCGGCGAGCTGTTCGTCACCACCGGCGACCTCTCGGCGCGTGACCACGCCGGCATCCAGGTCGCCTGCCAGGAGGGCGTCGACTCTGCCATCTCGAAGACGGTCAACGCCCCCAACGACTCCACCATCGAGGACGCCGCCGAGGTGTTCCAGTACATCTACGACCACGGCGGCAAGGGCGTCACCTACTACCGCGACGGCACCCGAAGCAAGCAGGTGCTGACCACGCGGGCCCAGAACACCGAGTTCTCGGATATGGACACCGAGGAACTGGTCGCCCAGCTCGAAGAGATGTTCGGCGGTATCGAGGGCTTCCTCGAGGACGAGGCCGTCCAGGCCGCACTCGACGACTCCGTCCAGGGGATGCTGTCGGCCGCCGACGGCGAGCAAAGCGAGTTCGCCCGCAAGCGCTCCCGACCCGACGTCCTGCATGGTGTCACCCAGCGCATCGACACCGGCTACGGGAAACTGTACGTCAACATCAACGAGGACCCCGAGGCCGAGCGACCGTTCGAGCTCTTTGCCAACATCGGGAACTCCGGTGGCTTCACCGCCTCCTTCACCGAGGCGCTGGCCAAGACCATCTCGACGGCGCTCCGTTCGGGTGTCGACCCCGAGGAGATCGCCGACGAACTGCAGGGTATCCGGTCGCCGAAGGTCGCCTGGGACAAGGGCGAGCAGATTCAGTCCATCCCGGACGCCATCGGCACGGCCCTGCGTCGCTACCTCGACGGCGACGTCGACAAGGCCTACCCGCAGCAGGTCACCTTGGAGGAGACCGCCGAGGAGGAGCAGGCCCGCGAGCAGTCCGCCTCTCACCAGACGGACGGCGGGCCACAGGCCGCTGACTCGGGCGCACAGACCGACGCTGGCCCGCAGGCCGACGCGGGCACCGACAGCGCCCAGCAGGACCTCATCGACGCCGGCGAGAGCCCGGAGTGTCCCGAGTGTAGCTCGATGTCGCTGTACTACTCGGAAGGCTGCAAGACCTGCGAGTCCTGTGGCTGGTCCGAGTGCTGAGCTGCTGAACTAACTACCGCCGCGGCCAACTGGAGCGTGTGACACCGGAGCCGGGTTTCGCCGTACTGCCCGCCCGTTATTCTATTTCGAGGACTTCGTAGACGCCGTCGACAGTGGTGAAATCGACAGTCGCCTCGATTTCGGCGCCTTCTTCGGCCCCCTCGTCCGAGACGAGGGTCACCGGCGTGATGGGGTCGCGTTTGAAAAAGGCGACTACCCGCTCGAAAAAGGACGGCACGCCGCCCTCCCGGCAGACGAGGAGATAGCGCGAGTCGGCCAGCTCCGCGACGGTCCCGTCGAGTTCGTAGTCGCTTTGCTCCTCCGGCGGGACGACGTGGATGACCTCGCCGGTTATCTCTCTGGGCATACGCTATCGTCGGCGTCGAGGCGGATGGGTGTTTCCTGTTTGGGTCGTCGTTGGATTTGATTGTGTGAACAGCCAGAAAGCCCCGGCCAGCTAAACTCGGGGGCCTCGCTGTGCGCTTCCTTCGTGGTTCGAGAGAGCAAGGCTCTCTTGTCATCTGCTCACGGGCGGCGGAGCCGCCCGTTCGCAGGTTCGTGGGACTCGCAGAGTCCCACGCTCATCACGAAAGACGTTCCGCGTCTTTCGAACGACAGCGAGTCGCGGGACCGTAGCCACTCGGGGCTTTCTGGCTGCTTTCGGTGTTCGAGACAATCAGGACAGAGCCAGAAGCAACGATTCCTACGAATTGAACTCCTTCGAGACCCACCCGGAGGGACCGGTCGGCGCGGGGTCGGTCTCCTCGCTCGTCTGGACGTTCCCGTCGCGGTCGACCATCCGGACGACGGCGGTGTGTGAGGAGCCGGGCGGGTCGTAGCTGTACTGCCACTGGCGCCAGGCGTCCTCGGCAGGGCCGTCGCCCTCGGCGGCGGGCAGGGGGTCTGAAAGGGTCGCCTCGGACCACGAGGAGCCGCCATCGGTCGAGACCTCGACTTTCGAGACGCCGCGAAGCCCCGCGTATGCGTGGCCGGCCAGCTGGCGCTGGCCGTCGTCGAGCATCGTGTCGTGTTTGAGCGTCGCGGTGGGTTTGACCGGGCCGGTCCCTTCCCAGCCGCGCTGTTCCCAGTAGCCGTCGACCTCGCGGTTCAGGAGCTCGATTTCCGTGAGCCACTTCGTGTTGACCTCGCCCCAGTGGCCCGGAATCACGGCGCGGACGGGGTAGCCGTGGCCCCGGGGCAACAGATTGCCGTTCATGCCGTAGACGGCCACCCCGCGGTTGAACGCCTCCATGGGGAACTCCACCTCGTAACCGTCCTTGGCCTTGAGCAGCACACAGTCACAGTCGCTCTGGGGGCCGGCCTCCTCGACGAGGCGCTGGAGCGGGACGCCGGTCCAGAGGGCGGTGTCTATCTTGTCGCCGTTTAGCTGGTCGCCGACACAGCGAAGCGTCGAGAACTGGTTCACAGCCTCCATCTCCTGCAGTTCGTCGTAGCTGAAGGTCTCCTCCGACTCGACGGCGCCGGTTATCGAGAGCGTGTAGTCTTCGGCCTTCGCGTTCGGATCGATTGAGTTGATATCGACCTCGAAGAAGTTCTCGCTCACCAGCGGCTCGATACCGTCGATGTCGAAAGAGTTGCGCTCGGCAGTGTCGAGTTTCGCCTGAAGGTCCTCGTTGTCGACGCCCTCGGCGTCCAGCGGTGGGGCCTTCTCGCCCATCGAACTCCCTCGCTGGCCGACACTGACACCGACCGCGGTGGCGCCCAGCGCGACCCCGACCGTCGAGAGGGCCCGTCGGCGTTTCGAGGATATGGGGTCCGTACTGCCTCGATAGGCGTCGAACGCCTGGGCGAGCGCGACGACGGCGACTGCCGGGACGACCGGCCCCAGCGCGAGGACGAGCGTCCGGGTGATGGCGGCGGTGACGAGCCAGGTGAACACCGCCGTCCCGACGGTCGGGAGCAGGCGGTTGTTGGTCTCGCGTCCGGCGAGGACGGCGGCGGTGATGCCTGCGCCAAACAGGAGCCAGGTCAGGGCGACAGCCGTGGCCAGGTTCAGCTGCTGGCCGAGGCTGCCCAGATAGGTGATGGCGAACGTGACGATCTCTCCCGGCATCGTCCGCGAGAGCGTTCGCTCGATAGGCGAGGCGACGAACGTCGGCGTGTAGCCGGTCGCGGCGTAGGAGCCGGCGACGCCGGCGGCCCCGGCGGCGAGACCGACCAGCAGTTGCCCGCCGCGACTGTCGAGCAAGGCGTCTTTCATGGCTACGGCTTGGCAAACCGCCACAAAAGGTGTTTTTCCAACACTGTTCCAATTTCGTCCCAAAGAGCGATATGGCACTGTCCCGTTCGCGGTGGTATGAGCGACGACGCCGGCCGGCCCTGCCCGCTGTGTGACCGGTCGATGTACCACCGACACTGCAAGTACGTCTGCCCGGAACACGGCGTCGTCTACGACTGTGCCGACACGTTCTACTGAGACGGACTGTCGTCGTGCGTTTCCGGAGTATGCCGGCCCCGAACGGCAGATAGCGGAACTAATCTACGAGCACCCGTACGACCGGTCAGGGCCCTGTGACAGCCGCCCCGCCGGGCTGCTGGCGGATTTATAGGGATGGACACGTAGTATGAGCCAATGAGTAGTGAGGGCGACATCCGCGTGCTCCACGTCGACGACGAACGGGAGTTCGCGGAGGTCGCTGCCATGCACCTCGAACGGACTGACGAGGGCCTGGAGGTGGTCAACGAGTTCTCGGCCCGGGACGGGCTGGACCGACTCCGCACCGACCGCATCGATTGTGTCGTCAGCGACCACGATATGCCGGCGATGGACGGACTGGAGTTCCTGAAGGCCGTCCGCGAGGAGTTCCAGGAACTGCCCTTCATCCTCTTTACCGGGAAGGGCAACGAGGAGATAGCGAGCGACGCCATCAGCGCGGGGGTCACGGAGTACCTCCAGAAGGACGTCGGCACCGACCAGTACACCGTGCTGGCGAACCGTATCAGACGGGCGGTCGGCGAGACCCGGGCCAAGTCGGCGCTCCAGGAGTCGGAACGACAGCTCTCGACGCTCATCTCGAACCTGCCGGGGATGGTGTATCGGGCGCGCAACGAGCCCGGCTGGCCGATGGAGTTCGTCAGCGACGGCGTCGCCGACCTGGTCGGCTATTCGCCCGAGACCATCGAGTCCGGCGACGTGATGTGGGGCTCGCTCATCGACGAGGCGGACGCCGACCGGATCGACCCCCTGGTCGAGGCGAGCATCAGAGCCGAGGAACCGTTCGAGGTGAGCTATCGGGTCACGACGGCAGGTGGCGAACACCGATGGCTGTGGGAACGGGGACGGGTCGTCGGGAGGGCGAGGGCTTCGACCTCGAGGGAAGACGGACCCGCCGGCTCCGTCGACAGCGACGACGGCGTCGAGCTGCTGGAGGGGTTCATCACCGACATCACCGCCCGCAAGGAACGCGAACGCGAACTGGAACGCGAGCGGGAGTTCACGGAGACCCTCGTCGACACGCTCGATGACGTGTTCTATCTGATCAACCTCGACGGGGAGTTGCTGCGCTGGAACGACACCACGACGGCGGTGCTGGGCTACAGCGACGAGGAACTCTCGACGATGACGGCCTTCGACCTCATCCCGTCGGAGTTCCACGAGAAGGTCGGCGAGACCATCGAGCGGACCGTCCAGACAGGGCAGGCCACCTTCGAGGCGCCGCTGGTGACGGCCGACGGCGAGCGCATCCGTCACGAGTTCCGGGGGTCGCTCATCGAGGACGGGAGCGGCGACCTGCTCGGCGTCGCCGGTATCGCTCGCGACATCACCGAACAGCGCGAGCGCGAACGGACGCTCGAACAGTACCGGACCCTCGTCGAGAACGTCGGCGACCCGATGTACGTCCTCGACGCTGACGGGCGGATACAGATGGCCAACGACGCCATGGTCGCCCATCTGGGGTACGAGCGCACCGATATCGTCGGCAGCGACCCCGAGCGGTTCATGCCGCCCGAGGACGTCGAGCGAGCGACCGACGTGCTCACCGACCTGCTGGGCTCGCCCGAGCGGACGTGGGAGACAGTCGAGATGCGAACTATCGACGCCGACGGGAACCGGACTGTCACCGAGAACAAGGTCGCACCGCTGGTCGACGCCGACGGCGAGTTCGCCGGCTCGGTGGGAGTGATGCGCGACGTCACCGACCGGAAGCAGCGCGACCGGGAGCTGGGGCGCTACGAGACTATCGTGGAGGCCGTCGGCGACCCCGTATACGCCCTCGACGAGGACGGCACCTTCACGTTCGTCAACGAGGCCATCGAGCCGATGACCGGGTACAGTCCCGCGGAACTCGTCGGCGAGCACATCGGGACCATCATGACCGACGAGGACCTCGCGCGGGGCGACCAGCTCATCCAGGAGCTGCTCGCTGACCCCGACACCGACAGCGGCACGCTGGAGATGGACGTAGTGACGAAGTGGGACGAGCATATCCCGTCGGAGAACAACCTCGCCTTGCTCCCGAGCGACGACGGCTTTGCGGGTACCGCCGGCATCATCCGTGACATCCACGAGCGCAAGGCCCGTGAGAAGCGTCTCTCGGAGTTCGCCTCCGTCGTCAGCCACGACCTCCGGAACCCGCTCAACGTCGTCCAGGGGCGGCTCTCGCTGGCCCTGGAGACCGGTGACGTGGGTCACCTCGACGCCGCTGCCGGGGCAGCCGACCGGATGGAACAGCTCATCGAGGACCTGCTGACCCTCGCCCGCCAGGGCGATGCCGTCGGGAGCGTCGAGCGGATAGACGTCGCGACGGCTGCCGAGGAGGCGTGGGCGAGCGTCGACACTCGAGGGGCGACGCTGGAACTGGTCGATACCGCGACCGTCGACGCCGACCCGGACCGGCTGCAGGAGCTTCTGGAGAACCTGTTTCGCAACGCCGTCGAGCACGGCTCGACGAGCCCTGCCTCGCAGGCTCGGCAGGACGCCGTGGAACACGGTTCCACGGGCAGTCGGCCGGGGGCCGACGACGCCGTCGAGCATGGTCGTTCGAGAGACGGCAAAGCCGTCTCTCGTGATGACGAAAATTCCCAAGGGGAATTTTCGAACCACTCGACGGGCCCTGCCTCGCAGGCTCCGCAGGACAGCGCGGAACAGGAGACGACCCCCCACAGGCCGACGTACGACTCCATCTCCAGGCGGCCGCCCGAGGACGCTCTCACGGTGGACCTGACGGTGACTGTGGGGACGATGTCGGCAGATAGCGATGGCTTGATCGGGTTCTACGTGGCCGACGACGGCCCCGGAATCCCGCCGGAGCACCGCGAGAAAGTGTTCGAACGGGGCTACACCACGGCCAAAGGTGGGACCGGCTTCGGTCTCGCCATCGTCGAGGATATCGCGACGGCCCACGGCTGGTCGGTGCGGGCGACCGAGAGCGAGTCTGGGGGCGCCCGCTTCGAGTTCACGACGAGTCGGGCCGACCGCTGAAGTGTCGGTACGTCGGGCCGGCCAGTACGAGAAGCGAGAGCGAACCCAGCAGGAGCAACAGCTGTGGCAGCGCCTCGATAGAGACGCCCTGCAGCGTCAGCGACCGCATCGACGCGCCCGCGACGACCTCGACGACGACCCACGGAATCTCACCGACGAAGGTGCCGACGACGAACGCCCGCGTCGAGACGCCCGCGAAGCCGGCGCCGTAGGAGACGGGGTCGGCCGGCACCGGCGAGAGCCGGGCCGCCAGGACACCGCGTGTCTCGCCGGTCACTTCGATGATTCGCTGGCCGGACTCGCCCAGCCAGCCGAACATCCCGCCTTGCTCGCCGGCCCGCTCGGCAAAGCGGTAGGGGATGAGACAGGTCACCAGCGCGCCCATCAGCGCCACTGGAATCCCGTATCCGATGCCCAGCACGAAGCCGACGAAGGCCGAGAGCGGCATCGTCGGCCACGCGAAGAACGGGCGGACGAGATACAGCGTGACGATGACGCCCGCGAGATACACCGGGTGGTCGGCGAGATGCATGGCCTCCCCGATGAGTCGAGCCGGGGAGAAGACGACGGCGACGGCGGCGACGGCGGCGACGAGGGCGGCCGAGCCAAGCAGCTGTCGCTTCGCGAGACTGTCCATCTACACGTGTGACTGGGGCGGGCCGTCAAACCTCTTGTGGTGGGCGTCAGCGGGGATACTATATAAAAAAGCCGGAGGGGAGCCTCCGGTGTTAGTTGCGTGTCGTCGTTCCGACGGCGCCCTGGTCTTCGGACCGGAGGGTGATGCCGCGGGAGCGGAGTTCCGACGCGAGTTCGCTTTCGTCAACGCCTGCTCGTGCCGCTATCTGAGAGAGGCTCAGCTCCGTCGTCTGGTACATTTCGACCGACTCGCTGAGTGGTGTGTAAGTCATTGCACTCGAATAATACGACTCGATTGTTATAACTCTTGTCCAAAAAACGATACATATGTCATAGATAGTCAGACAGAATAACGGACTATCAGCATATATAGTTCTATAGATGGACAAACGTCATAATCAGTTGCGTTCGGATTGCAAGCCGTTCCCACGAACTCGACACCGCCAGCGGTAAGGATTAATCCGGTCGCACTCCTCGTGGCTGGTGTGTCCGACGACGCGCCCGACCCCGTGGAACTCGGGGTGGAACTGCTCGCCCACCTGGAACAGGAGTCGCTGTCGGTCGCCGAGGCGATGGACCGCATCGAGACGGTCACCACGAACCCCGGCGTCCAGCGCGAGATTCTCGACACCGCGGCGATGCGCGGCGTCATCGACCGCGAGGACGGGCTCGTCCGGCCCACCTCGGGCGGGACCTACGTCAGCTTCGACGCCGACGTGGTGGTCCGGGAGGGCGACTTTTCGTGTGAGCGCTGTGGGGCCGCCATCAGCACCGGCCACTTCGTCCAGTTCGACGGCGGCGAACTCGGGCCCTTCGGCTCGACGTGTATTCGAAAAGTGCTGGGGAGAGAGTAGGAGGACTCGACCGACGGGAGAGTCCTCCGAACGTGCGAGCGGCGGAGCCGGAGAGCAGTAGCGAGGCGCTGAACGAAGTGAAGCGCCTGGGACAAAGCGAGCGGCGGAGCCGCGAGCATAGCGAGGAATCGAGCGCAGCGAGATACCTCGAAAGCGAACCGGCGACCGGTATCCTGACTGTCTAGCGACCCTGTCGCAGTTCCTCGATGAGCGTCTGGATGGTCTCTTCCTGGGCCTCGATGCGTTCGTTCTGGCGCTCGATGGCTGTCGTGAGGTCGGCGACCTGCTGTTCGAGGGCGGCGATGTCGCCGCCGTCGTCGGCGCTGTCGGTTGCGGGGGCGACGGTCTGGGTGCTGGGCTCCGACGGCGCCGTCGTCTGGGTCGGCGCCGCCGTCTCGTCACCGTCACCCTCGTCATCGTCGTCGCTCACCAGCGGGTCGATGCCGCTCTCCAGTCCCAGCCCGCTGCTGTCGTCGGGTTCGTCCTCGGCGTCGGTCGCTACCTTCGCGTTGAGGTCGGAAAGCGACGCCACCTCGTGGAACGCAAACAGCGCCTCCTGGAGCGTCTTCCGGACCGCGGCGGCCTGGTCACTGGGCGCCTTGATTCGCTCGGGGCGGTCGTCGACGACGAGCACGATGGCCGTCGCGACCGACCCCTTCTCGAAGTCAAGGCCCGTGACGGCGTCGAACGGGTAGGACTCGAAGTCGTTGTCCCAGGTGACGCTGCCGATGTGTTTGAGCAGGCGCCCCTCCGTAATCACGAGCGTGAGCTCACTGAACCGGAAGACGCCCGTGACCTGCTCTTCGGCGTCGATGGCGTTCGAGGCTCGCAACGTGCCCTCGATGAGCCGTTCGAGGACGGCGTCGGCGCGGCTCCCGGGGACGCCAAAGTCCCGTTTCCCGTCGGTGTAGACGAGCGTGAACTTCGTCTTCCGACGTCCTTCCGAGATAGTCAGTCGTTCGAAGTCGAAGGGGTAGGCCGCTACCTTCTCGTCGCTCAGCAGGCCTTCGCCACGGTAGACGAGCGTTCGTGTCGACGTGAAACAGACCGCGTCCTCGTCACCGAGGGTGACACCGGCCTGGATCTCCTCGTCTCCAAGCTCCTGTTTGACGAGGTCTGGAATATCCATGCAGGGTGGATACCAGCGCGGTGGCTTAAATCCCCCGACCGTGTGAGGGCGCCACAGTCTCCGGGGAGATGAGAACCTTCAATACGGCGAGTGGCAAAGCACCGAGTGCGCCCGGGTGGCTTAGCTGGACATAGCGCCGCACTCATAGGGTCACACGACTCATGCGGTACCACACCGGCATGACCCGTGGGGTGCTCGTCACACCCCGGACCTGGGTTATGCGGAGATCGAGGGTTCGGAGCCCTCCCCGGGCATTTCTAAACCGTCACGGACTACTCGCTCGTCGGATAGTCGTCGCCGACGATTATCGACCCCTTCATGCCGAGACTCTGGTGGGGTGCACAAAAGTAGTTGTAGATGCCGTCTTCCTCGAACGTGTACGAGTAGTTGACGCCAGGCTCCCCGATTGCGTCACCGGAGTCCAGCGGACCGTCGCCGGTGGATTCGACGGTGTGGGCCCCACCGGCGCCGGTCCACTCCCACAGCACCGTGGCGCCGTTGTCGACGTGGACTGCGGGCGGCCCGAATCCGAAGGGGCCGCCGTTGGCTTCGACGCCGACGCCGACTGTGATTTGTGAACGCCTGCGGGCGTCCACGATGGTCCCGTCGTAGTTGTCCGCCGGTGCCAGATACGAATCGACTGCCGGGCGTGGGTTGGTAGTGGGCGTACCCGGTTCCTCGGTCTGGGTCGGCGTCTCCTCCGGGGACGGCGTCTGCTCTGGTGTCGGTGTCGACTCCGTGTCGGTCTCCGTAGCGGTCGGTGTCGACTCCGTGCCCGTCCCAGTGGCGGTCGGCGTCGGGTCGCCGGCCGACACGGTCGGTTCGGACTCGGCGCCGTCGGAACAGCCGGCCAGTCCCGCCGACGCCGCCCCAGCCAGAAGTGCAACGACCTGTCGTCGTGTCTGTCGGTCTGCCATACCGTGGCGTGATAGCGCGGAGATATAAAATCGGTGCTAAATGGCCGAATTAAAGCGAGGGTATCGGTCACACCTGTTGGTCCCGACCAGGACGGCCACACCGGCGAGTGACCGCTCGCTGTCTGCGCTGTGGCCGACGGGGAGCCAGCGAGGAGTCACACGAACGTCGGGGAGGCCGTGCCGTGAATCACCGCTGGAAGAGATACGCCGTCCCCGATCGGGCGGCGCTTCCGCCCCGTTCGTCCTCGGCACAGATGAACGCGGCGTCGCCGGAAAGCGCGACGTCGGAGCCGAACTTGTCGTAGGGTTCACCGTCGTCGGCGGTGAGTTTCACCAGCTGGCTCCAGTCGGTCCCCGAGCGGGTGAAGACGTAGGCCGCGCCCTGAGCGTCGTTGCCCAGCCCGTCGTAGACGTCCGCGCCGACGAGTAGACGGTCCCCGTCGAGCGATATCGCGTAGCCGAACCAGCTGCGGGGCGCCCAGTCGTCCGGGGTGAGTTTCGTCTGCTGGCTCCAGTTCGAGTCGTCACGGCTGTAGGCCCACGCGGCGCCGGCGTCGTCACCGAAGGCGTCGTCTTTGTGTGCGTCGTGGCTCGCGACGACGGCGGTGTCGGCTTCGATAGCCACCGACTGGCCCTGCCGGTCACCGTCGATACCGTCGTCACTCCGGAGGAACGCCTGCTGGCTCCAGGTCTCGTCCGAGCGGGTGAAGACGAACGCGCCGCCGACGTCGCTGTAGCCGCGGTCGTAGTCGATGGTGTACGGGGCGCCGGCGACGACGGTATCGCCGTCTATCGCCACGTCATAGCCCAGTCCGCCGGCGGTGTCCTCCAGGCCGGTTCTGTCGTCTTCGAGTTTCGACTGCTGGCTCCAGCTATCGTCCGAGCGGGTGAAGACGTAGACATTGCCATCGCTGTCCTCGCTGGTCCCGTCGGCCTCCGGCGCACCCACGACGACCGTATCGCCGTCGATATCGAACGCGCTGGCGAACCCGTCGTCGGCCTCGAGGTCGTCGGGGCCAAGCGTCGCCTGTTTCTCCCAGCGCCCGTCCGAACGGGTGAAGACACACACCGAGTCGTTCTGTTCGACCGCGTCGTCGGGCGCGTCGACGAGCACAGTCTCGCCGCTGATGGCCACGTCGTTCCCGATGACGTCCACTTCGTCACCGAGTTTCGCATCCATGACCCAGCCGTGGTCGGTGAGGGTGTAGACGTACGCAGCGGCCTCCCCGTCGGCGCCCACGACCGCCCTGTCGCCGTCCAGTGCCGTGGCCGCGCCGAAGCCGGCGTCCAGCCCACCTCTGGTGAGCGTCCCGACCTGTGACCACCGTTCCGCTGGGGGGACCTGCTCGAGGGAGACCTGCACGAGGTCCATCGGCGAGCCGATCTCGTCGCCGTCGCTGTCGGTCGCGGTGACGCCCTCGTAGTCGGCATCCGGTGGCTCGCTGCTGGATTCTGTCGACACGCGGTAGACGGTGTCCGTCTCCAGCGTCTCGTCGTCCTCGACGAACACCCAGCTCCCACAGGGCTCTTTCCAGGGACCGTGGTCGCTGGGGCCCCCGGCGAGTTCGACGTGTTCGTCCGCAGTAGCAGTGTAGGCCTCGTACTGTTGGGTCGTCTCACCGCCCGCCGACTGGTCGGGTAGCTCGACGGAGACGCCGGTCTCGCTGTCGCCGTCCTCGGCCACTCGCGTGACGTAGAACCTGTCACCCCACCCCTCGACGTTCGGGACGCAGTCGACGTCCTCGGCGCCCGTGAGTTTCCGATACGACGAGTGGCTGATGTAGCCGACTTCGTGGTCGTCGCTATCTTGCGCGGTGACGCTCCCGCCCGCAAACGCGGTCGCGAGCAATCCCCCACCCACGACTGCCCCCCTGCGAAGAACGTCACGCCGGTTCATCTGGTCCGCTCCCGTCTCATCTGACATGTGTCTGGCCTCGCCACGGCTACCGATTAGTTACGCACGATGTACGTACCAGTTCGACAGATGTAGACAGCGATACGATGCAGGTAGATGCATCCTACTACGGTTTCTGGAGCAGCTGCGGTCCAGTTCGCTACGTCCGGTGCCGTATCGGTGGTCCTGAGACGGGAACCCAGCGGCTACCGTCGACTACGGGGTCGGCGTAACTCTCCCGGTCGGCGTAACCTCTACAGTTCCGCCGCGACGCTGACGTGCATCCCGACGAACGACCAGTCGCCGCTGCGGTGTTCGAGGGTGCCACTCCACCGGGTGTCGAACTCGTACCGTTCGTCTGTTTCCGTCCAGGCCAGGCCCACGTCGTCGCTGAACCAGGCGACGGCGTCGCGCTGGGTGACACGCAGGTCCCGGCTGTCGACGGTCCAGTCGCTCGTCGAGGCGGTCTGGTCGCGCAGTCCTTCCTGGACGGTGTCGGAGCCGACCAGCCGCTCGGAGACGCCACACTTCACGATGGCGTCGTCGTCGGGCCGGTCGTCCGCGAAGAAGGTGTCCAGTGGCGCCCCGTGTCGCAGCGAGTCGTAGTAGTCGTGGATGGTGGCCCGGGCGTCCATAGCAGGGAATTCGGCTGGAGGAACTTATACCGTCGGCCGTCTCGTCTCGGACGGAGTCGTCAGCCCGCGTACGAAATACCGTCACGAGCGAGCGGCCGGTTTCGATGGCGACGATACGAGCGCGCCGAGGGGAGAACGAATTTCACACGGCGGGCCAAAGCGGCCCCATGCGCGCAGCTATCTACAACGGTCCCGGCGACATCACCGTCGAGGAGGTCCCCCGGCCCACCATCGACGCACCGACCGACGCTATCGTTCGCGTCACGCACACGGCCATCTGTGGCTCGGACCTGTGGTTCTACCGCGGCGAGAGCGACCGCGAGGCGGGCTCTCGGGTCGGCCACGAACCGATGGGTATCGTCGAGGAGGTGGGCGAGGCGGTCACCTCGGTCGAGCCGGGCGACCGCGTCTTCGCCCCGTTTCTCATCAGCTGTGGCTACTGCGAGTTCTGCCGGAAAGGCCTGCACACCTCCTGTGTCAACGGTGACTCCTGGGGCGGCGAGAACGGCGGCTGTCAGGGCGAGTACATCCGGGCGACCCACGCCGACGGGACGCTCGTCAGGGTGCCCGACCGGCACGCCGACGACGAGGACACGCTGCGGTCGGTACTTCCCCTGACCGACGTGCTGGCGACGGGCCATCACGCGGCCGTGAGCGCGGGCGTCGGCGAGGGCGACACCTGTATCGTCGTCGGCGACGGCGCCGTCGGGCTCTGTGGCGTGCTGGCGGCCCGGCGACTGGGCGCCGAGCGAATCGTCGCGATGGGCCACCACGAGGACCGTCTCTCCGTGGCCGAGCAGTTCGGTGCGACGGAGACCGTCGCTGCCCGGGGCGAGGAAGCGGTCGAGCGGGCGACGGAACTCACGTACGGCGGCGCGAACCACGTCCTCGAGTGCGTGGGCGCCGCCTCGGCGATGGACACCGCCATCGAGGTCTGTCGACCCGGCGGAACCGTCGGCTACGTCGGCGTCCCCCACGGCGTCGACGAGGACGGCCTCGACGTGTTCGGGCTCTTCCGCGGGAACCGGACGCTCCGGGGTGGCGTCGCGCCGGTGCGGGCCTACGCCGAGGAGTTGCTCGCCGACGTGTTGCAGGGGACGCTCGATCCGGCTCCTATCTTCACGAAGACCGTCGACCTCGACGGCGTGCCCGAGGGGTACAGAGCGATGGACGAGCGAAACGCCATCAAAGTGCTCGTAACGCTGTGAATTCGGCGTCAAAGGGATAAGTGCCCAGACCAATATGCAACGATGGCAACCACTACCACGGTTCTGGTCGTCGGCGGCGGTGCGACGGGCACTGGCATCGCACGCGACCTCGCCTTGCGCGGGGTCGACGTAACGCTCGCCGAGCGCGGTGGCATCTCCAGTGGGACCTCCGGGCGCTCACACGGACTGCTCCACAGCGGTGCCCGCTACGCCGAGGCCGACCGTGTTGGCGCCGAGGAGTGTATCGCGGAGAACCGGATACTCCGCGAGATAGCCGGCGAGTGCATCCGCGATACGGGTGGGCTGTTCGTCCAGCTCGCCGAGGACGACGCCGACTACTTCGACGAGAAACGAGCCGCCTGCGAGGAGATCGGTATCGAGACCGAGCTGCTGGACGGCGACGAGGCCCGCGAGCGGGTCCCCGACCTGTCTGCGGACGCCGAACGCGCGATGTGGGTCCCCGACGGAGCCATCTACCCGTCGCGGCTCTGTGCGGCCAACGCTGCCGACGCCGAGGCCCACGGTGGGACCATCTACCCACATGGGCCACTCGAATCGCTGACCGTCGAGGACGGTCACGTGACGGGCGCCTACCTTGGCGGCCACGTCGAGGATACCATCGAACCCGACTACGTCGTCAACGCTGCCGGGGCCTGGGCGGGCAAGGTGGCGGCCATGGCCGGCCTCGACGTGGAGATGGCCCCCTCTCGCGGCGTGATGGTCTCCGTCGAGTACGACCGGCTGGGGCCGGTGTTGAACCGCTGTCGTGACCCCGACGACGGCGACATCGTCGTTCCGCACGCGAAAGAGGCGGTGCTTGGGACGACGAGTGTCTCCGTCTCGGACCCCGACGAGTTCGAGGAGGCCGAGTGGGAAGTCGAGAAATCCGTCGCGGAGTGTGCCGACATGCTGCCGCCGGTCGCCGACGCCCCGGTCGTCCGGAAGTGGTGGGGCGTCAGACCGCTGTACGCGCCCGACGAGGGCGAGGGTAATCGACGGGGCATCTCACGAGGATTCTTCACGCTCGACCACGCCGACGATGGCGTCGAGAACATGACGAGCGTCGTCGGCGGGAAGCTGACGACCTACCGGCAGATGGCCGAGGCGGCGACCGACCAGGTCTGTGCGAAACTGGGCGTCGACGCCGACTGTGCGACCGCGAACCGGCAGTTACCCGGCGCCGAGGACGCGGCTCGGCTGGACGAACTCGTCCAGTCCTACGACGGACAGGGCCCGACCGACCAGGATGTTGTCGGCGAGGGGGAGTGAGCAACGCGAACGAGCCCTCGTAGTGGAACGGTGAGCGTAGCGACCCGTGGAGCAAGGCGCGACCCACTAGGTCGCTACTCGCTCGGGAAATCCCGGAACGCCGATTCGAAGTCGTCGATTTCGGTGGCGGCGGCGTCGGCCTCCTCGCGGAGGGCTTCGACCCGTTCGCTTACTTCGCGGTACTCCTCGTGGGCGTCGAGTTCGACTGGGTTCTTCTCGGCCTCGAGGGTGGCCTTCTTCGAGGCCATCGCGAAGTACTCCTGTAGCTGCTCGTCGTAGCTGTCCCGGGTCTGCATCGTTTCGACCATCTCCAGCAGGTCGCTCCGACCCACCGGTTTCGTCAGATAGTCGTCGAAGGGCATCTCGATGATATCGAAATCGGGGTCGACTGCCGTGACCATCACCACGCGGCAGTCGAGTCCGCGCGTTTCGATTTCGTCGAGCACTTCGTCCCCGGACATCTCCGGCATCTGCCGGTCCAGAAACACAACGTCGGCGCCGTCGACCAGTTCAAGCGCCTCGGACCCCTCGTGGGCACTCCGAACGTCGTGTTCGGTACCGAGCCACGCCGTGTAAAGCTCGGCCACGTCCCGTTCGTCGTCGACGACGAGAACTGTCACTTCCTCTGTTGCTGTCGTTTGCACCCTTTCACCTCCAGTCAGTAACCGCGTTCACGTTACGGCGATTTCAGTAGCCACCATGATAAATCCACGCTCGGTATTATCAGCACTGATTTTTCAGGTCGGTGCGACCCCAGAATAGATACCCCAGCCTCTGCTAGGACTATGGGATGGTTTCGGTCACTGGTGTGTGGTCACGCGAGGACCTCGCCGCGTTCCTCGAGGACCAGACGGCTCCCCTGCGACTTGGCTGTCGACGGCCCCGCGGTGACCTCTGGATGCTGTCGCTGTGGTATCGCTACCGGGACGGCACCTTCGAGTGTGCGACGGCCGCCGACGCCGACGTCGTCTCGTATCTGGACCACGACACCGACGTCTCCTTCGAGGTCTCGACGAACGACCCACCCTATCGCGGCGTCAGGGGTAACGGGACGGCGACGGTCACGACCGACGAGGAGAAAGCGGTCCTGCGGGCGCTCATCGAGCGCTATCTCGGCGGGACTGACAGCGACCTCGCACAGCGACTGCTCGCTCCGTCCCGCGAGGAGGTCCGCATCCGTATCGAACCGGATCGGCTCCACTCCTGGGACTACAGCGAACGGATGTGACTCGTTTCGTCGGCGCTTTGTATCGCGCCCACGTACGTGTCGCCGATGACTCCCGACCCGTCGGTGCTTCAGTCCCTCGCCATCAGCGCCGAGGACCTGCTCGCGGCGATGGAAGCCGACGCTGGTGGCGGGCCAGCGACCGTGCTGCGTGTCACCCCACCGTACAGTGGCCGGATGCGAGCGCGACTGCATGTGGTGCAGGCTGCTGACGACGAGGGGACGGTCCATATCCCGCCACAGGCGCTCCTCGACGAGGACGCGCCGGCGTATCCGACGCCGGACGAGACGGCCGACCAACTCCGTTCGCACGAGGACCTGGAATACTCGGTCGACCGCCACCGCGAGTACCACGAACAGCAGGTCGAGGACTGGCGGGCGGCGCTGCTCGACCACGTCGTCGACGCCGTCAGACTCCCCGAAGTTGACGACGAGGTAACCATCTCGCTGCTCGGTCCATAGTCTCTGGAGACCTCCCGAGCAGTACGTGATATCTATCATCAGAGCAAACGGCCTTAGATTGCGATATAAAATCTCTCGCCCGCTCTCCACCGCTCGTGAAAGGTTAACAAGGGGCCTTCTAGTACCGTGAAACGGGACGAAATATACCGAACTCTCTCTCGGTTATAAGATGGTGACTTCAGTACGTAGTGACAGGTGAAATCATGTCGAGTTCGTCAGTAAACGAACTGTTTGCCCTCGTGGACGACGCGGTCCCCAGCGTCAGCCGGACACTCGTGGCGCCCATCCGTGGCGTCGCGTTCTGGACGGCTATTGCCCTCCCGTTCCTCTACCTCCCGCTACTCGCGACCGGGCTCCAGTCCTCGTCCGTCAGGACGGCTTTCGGCGTGCTGGTACTTGCCAACGCCGTGGCGCTCCTCGTCGGTCACTCATACGCCAGCGAGTGAGCCGATCTCGGGACGGCGGCGGCGTCTACCCCCCGGTACGTCGGTTTGTCCGAAATTTCGGGCCACATATTTAATATCCCGCTTGTCCTACCTATCCTATGGCCGCTTATGGCCGGCCGACGTTACGAGACCTGTTCGATGAGTCACCGACGCCGCATATCGCCCATCCGCCTCGTAGCCACCACCGCGACTTCTACATCGCTACCGATGGCTCGTTCCGACCCCACAGCGGTGGGCCGGTAAACGGCGACCGGACACCGACCGAGTCCGGCGGACTCGGCGTCGTCATCGAGACGCTCGATGGCGAGCGCGTCGTCCGACTGTCGGTGCCCGACTGTGCCCCCGACAACAACGTCGCGGAGTATCGGGCGCTCCACCTGGGGCTCGACGTCCTCGCCACACGGGCGCCCGACGACGCCCGCGTCGGGCTGCTCATCGACCACGACCAGCTGGCCGAGAACGTCAACGCCGAGGTGCTCGCGACACACGGCTCGGCGTACGACCCGCCACACGGTATCAACGTTCCGCCGGCGACGGGACTGCACTGGCGGGGCATCCAGGCCCGCATCAACGGCTTCGAAGAGGTCCGGGCCGCACGCATCGCGAGCGACCACAACCCGGCCCATCCGCTGGCAAACGCCCCCGACCAGTACGACCACGTCAACGCCGAACCGGACCGCTGTCTCCGGCCGGAGTCGACCAGTTCGGAGGAGCGGGTCCCGCCGCCCTCGCGGGCCGACCGCGGCGAGGCGTCGGACTGACTGTCTCTCACAATTTCTTGACGAAGCGCTTCACTCCGGCCCACCCCTCAGTAGCCACTCATAACTTATGCAGAAGCAAAATTGTGGTTTCTCACCAGTTCGGCTGACGTTTGTAGAACGTTCCCCCAACGTCACACAGCTCAAATTTTAAGTGAGGGGGAAATATATGTCATTGTGAGAGGTGTTCCACGAATGAGCATCGGACGACGAACACGCGGCTCCGATGAACAGTACCGGAAGGACTCCTCGCGTCCGGCGCCGGTCTCGCGCTACGACGTCGTGCTCGCGCTCCTGCCGCTGGCTATCTTGCTTCCGGCCGTCGCGAGCGGCCTCCTCGGACTGTCGCTCCATACCGCCCTCGCCGCCGGCTCCATCTTTGGCGTTCTGGTGCTGGCCGACGCGCTCTTCTTGCACCCGCCGACGGGCGGCGGACCGACGAACTGACTGAGATTCTCCGGCCACGTCCCAGCGCGCTTACAGAGTTTCGAGGCGATAGCCCACGACTTCAGCCGAAAACCGGCGAAACGTTGATCATGCCGGCATTAGACGGTCGTGGTATCGAGTCCGAGGTAAGGATACGCACCCTTCGCGGGGGTAGATGAAGCCCGCTATCTCGGTCGGGGGCCGAACTGGCTCGGCCCACAACCCCACCGCCTACGAATGGGGAACCTCCCGCCGTGGTCTGCCCGGTCCGTGACCGGGAACCCTACGGCTTTAGCCGTGGGAGGATGTCAGTCCTGCTGTGCGTCCACGACAGCGACGCCTGCCAGATTGACGATATCTTTCACTTCGTCGCCGCGCTGGAGGACGTGGACCGGCTTGTCCATTCCGACGAGCATCGGGCCGATAGCCTCCGCGCCGCCCAGCCGCTGGAGGAGTTTGTAGCCGATGTTGCCCGCTTCGAGGTTCGGGAAGACGAGCACGTTCGCGGGGTCGTCGAGTTCGGAGAACTCGTAGGTACCCGTGAGGATGTCCTCGACTACGGCTGTGTCGGCCTGCATCTCCCCGTCGACGGGGAAGTCGACGCGGTCGTCGGCCTGCAAGTCGGCGACGGCATCCCGGGGCTTCTGGGTGCCGGCGTTGTCGACGCTGCCGAAGTTCGAATAGGAGAGCATCGCGGCGCGGGGCTCGACGTTGAACCGGCGGGCCAGGTCGGCGGTATGGCGGGTCACCTCCGCCAGCACGTCGGCGTCGGGGTTCTGGTTGACGGTGGTGTCGGCACAGAAGACGACCTGGTTCTTGAACGTCAACATGTAGACGCCGGCGGCGTAGTCGGCGTCCTCGGCGGTGCCGATGACCTGCAGCGGCGGGCGCAGCGCCCGCGGGTAGTGGTGGGTCAGCCCCGTCAGCATCGCGTCGGCGTCGCCCATCTCCACCATGACGCTGCCCAGGTAGTTCCCGTTCCGACACAGCTCTGCGGCCTCGCGGCGGGTGACGCCCTTGCGCTGGCGCAGTTCGTACAGCCGGTCGGCGTAGGCGTCGATGTCGGCCGTCTCCGGGTCCACGACGACTGGGTCGAACTCCAGGCCGAACCGACGGCGGGTCGCCTCAATCTTCTCTGCGTCGCCCAGCAGGACCGGTTCGGCGATGCCCTGCTCGACGAGCTGGTAGGCGGCTCGGATCATCTTCTCGTCGTCGCCCTCGCCCAGCACCACGCGCTTGGGGTCGCTCTTTGCCTTGTTGAGGACGACGCGCATCATCTCGCGCGATTTCCCCAGCCGGGCCTCCAGCTGCTCGACGTAGGCGTCGGTGTCGAGCTCCGTGCGTGCACAGCCGCTGTCCATCGCAGCCTGTGCGACGGCGGGGGTCACCTCGAAGAGGACCCGCGGGTCCAGCGGCTTCGGGATGATGTACTCGGGGCCGAACTGCAGCGGCTGGTCGCCGTAGGCCTTGACGACAGCGTCGGGCACGTCCTTGCGCGCCAGCTCGGCCAGCGCTTCGGCGGCGGCGACTTTCATCGCCTCGTTGATCTCCGTCGCGCGCACGTCAAGCGCACCGCGGAAGATGAAGGGGAACCCGAGCACGTTGTTGACCTGGTTCGGGTAGTCCGACCGGCCAGTCGCCATGATGACCGTATCGTCGCGGGCGTGTTTGGCCGTCTCGTAGTCGATTTCGGGGTCCGGATTGGCCATCGCGAAGATGATGGGGTCCGCGGCCATCGACTGGACCATCGCCTCGTCGACGATGCCGCCGACGGAGAGCCCGACGAACACGTCCGCACCGTCCATCGCGTCGGCCAGGTCGCCCTCCGGGACGTCGCGGGCGAAGGCCGATTTGAACTCGTTGAGGTCTTCTTGGTCGGCCCGGTCGGCCGTGATGACACCCGAGGAGTCACACATCGTGATGTTCTCCCGCTTTGCGCCCAGCGAGACGTAGAACTCCGCCGTCGCGATAGCGCTGGCGCCCGCGCCGGAGAAGACGATATCGAGGTCGGAAAGGTCCTTGCCCGCGATGTCGGCGGCGTTGACCAGGGCCGCCCCGGAGATGATGGCGGTACCGTGCTGGTCGTCGTGGAACACGGGGATGTCCATCGTCTCCCGGAGCCGGCGCTCCACCTCGAAACACTCCGGCGCGGCGATATCTTCGAGATTGATGCCGCCGAAGGTCGGCTCCATCGCCTTGATGGCGTTGACCATCACGTCCACGTCTTCGTCGGTGTCGAGTTCGATGTCGAAGACGTCGATGTCGGCGAAGCGCTTGAACAGCACGCCCTTGCCCTCCATCACCGGCTTCGACGCTTCCGGGCCGATGTCACCGAGCCCGAGCACGGCCGTCCCGTCGGAGACCACGCCGACGAGATTCCCCTTGGCGGTGTACCGGAATGCCTTCTCGCTGTCGGTGGCGATCTCCTCGCAGGGGGCGGCCACGCCGGGCGAGTACGCCAGCGAGAGGTCCCGCTGGGTGTTGGTCGGTTTGGTCGTCGCTATCTCTATCTTCCCGGGCGGGTCCTGGCTGTGATACTCCAGTGCGTCCTCGTCGAGTCCCATAGGGAATGCCAGTCAGGCGACGGTATAAATGTACGCTGGGCCATGGGCGGTGTCGTCGGCTGGCTCCCCGCGAGCGCAAAGAGCGATTCCTAAGTACGTCGAGTCCTCAGTGGCAACTATGACCACCCGTTTCCGCCAGTTGCTCACGGCGACGACGGCGCTGACCTTCGGTCTCATCCTGCTCGGGGTGTACACCGGGGCCATCGGCGCCGGCCTGACCTGTGGCGCGCGCTGGCCGCTGTGTGACGGCTGGATGGGTCTGTTCCCGGCCAACTGGGCGAGCTTCGTCGAGTGGTTCCACCGACTGGTCGCGATGATTACCGGCTTCGCCATCATCGGCTCGACCGTCGCCGCCTGGCGCGGTGACTACTCCTCGCGCATCAAGTACGCCACCGCGGTCGCCACCGTGGTGCTGCCGGTCCAGATATTCCTCGGTGCGAACACCATCGTCAACTTCGGCGCCCTCGCACAGGTGCTCCACCACACCGCCGCGCTGGCAATCCTGACCGCGATGGTCGCCGCGACCGCGTGGTCGTTCGACGCGCCCGCGACCACTGCCACTGCCGACACGGCTGCCGAGTCGGGAACTGATACCGACGCGACGCCGAGTTCGGACTGAGAACGCGGCTCCGCTGAAACTCACAGCATCTGAAAGGAATCGCGTGCTGAATACAGAGGGTGTGTGTATCAAAACTTCTTTTTCCTTCTACAGAAAATACAGAGGAAATGCCCTCCGATGAGACGTATAACTGGGTAGTTCACGCGATAGCTCCCGGTCTCACAGGTGTCTTCGTCATTTTCGTTATCCTCTACGGGTTGATCATTGCCCAGCAATTACTACTTTCTTTCTTGGTCGCGCTGTTTGGAATCGCTGTGTATATCGCATGGATAGCCCTCAGCTCTACAGAAAATACACGGGAAATGCCCTCCGATGAGACGTATAAATGGATAGTTCACGCGATAGCTCTCGGTCTCACAGGTGTCTTCGTCATTTTCGTCCTCTTCTACGGGTTGATCATTGCCCAGCAATTCCTACTTTCTTTCCTGATCGCACTGTTTGGACTCGCTTTGTATATCGCATGGGTAATCCTCAGCTAACCACCTTGCAAGATTCGCGCTGTGTATTCAGCACGACTGCTGAAAGATATCGTCGATTGAGGGTTTCGACGAGGTCAAATTCTCGCGTTCCGAGCCCTCACATGAAATCGGAGAGGCCCGACTGCTGGTCGTCCTCGTCGGCGTCGTCGCTGTCGGGCGTCTCCGCTGTCCCGTCGTCCGTCTCTTCAGTTTCTGCGCCGCCCAGCGTCGCCTGGGCGTCGGCCTCGTCGTCGCCGGAGTCGGCGTCACCGTCGTCTTCGTCGCCTTCGTCACCCGCCCCGTTCGCGACGGCGCCCTCGAAGGCGCCCCCGGAGTGTTCGACGGCCGCTTCCTCCCGCAGTCGCTCGGCGTCCTCGACGACGGACTGGACCTTGTTCGTGGACTCGCCCGAGCCCGTGATGAAGGAGACGTGGTCGGCCTCTAGCTCGTAGGTCGCGGCCATCGCCACGGTCAGTTCGCGGTTCTTGCAGTGGTGAGTCATCGTCGCGAGGAACGGCATAATCTCGCGGCGGGCCGTCCGCATGGAGACGCCGTCGGTGGCCGCTATCTTCTGGGCGACGTAGTCTCTGGTGTTGCGCGTCCCTTTCGAGCGACCGAGTTTCGACCAGTAGCTGGGCGGGCCATAGCGGGTCCACCCGCCCTTCTCCCCGTCGCGAGCGGCGGCCACCCCGGCCGTCATCGCGTCGCCCGCGTAGCGCCAGAAGGAGTAGTTCTGGGTCGCACGCACCCGCCCGAGCCAGCGGTCGGCGTCCGACAGCGAGCGGTAGGCCCGCGCGAGCTCCGCGCCTTCGTAATCCTTTGGCATGTTGTCCTCGATCCAGTTGATGAGGTCGTCGGGCGTCTCGTCGACGTCGTAACTGTCCTTCAGCGCCGTCTCGGCGTCGCCCTCCTTCAGCACGACATCGAGGTACTCGAAGATGCCCGAGGAGGTGTCCCGTTCGCCCGAGACGTAGTCGTCGGCCTCGATGCGGTCTCTGCCCTCGGCTGTCGCCTGGAGGTCCTTGATAGCTCCCCGTAGGTCGCCGCTGTTCTGCTCGGCGATGTCCTCGATGGCTGCGTCGGTGTACTCGATGCTCTCTTTCCGGCAGATGTCACGCAGGACCGGCACGATAGAGCGTTTCTGGACCGGGGAGAACTCGATGTCCTGACAGCTGTTCCGGAGGCTGTTCGACATCTCGTAGTACTCGTTGGCGATGAGTATCATCGGCTGGCCGGCCTCCTTGACCAGCGACCCGATGGCACGCGCGCCGCCGCGGTCCGAGTTGCCGTGGATGTTGTCGGCCTCGTCCATGATGACCAGCCGGCGACCCGCCCCGCCGGCAGTGAGGGTGCCCGACTTGGCGGCCTCGCCGGCCACCTGATTGATGACGTCTTTCGTCCGGGTGTCACTGGCGTTGAGTTCGATGGTCGGCCAGCCCATGTCGCCGGCGAGCGCGTGTGCCGCGGAGGTCTTGCCCACGCCGGGCGTGCCATGGAGGATGACGGCTTCGCGGTGGTCGTCCCACGTGTCGGCCCACTCTTTCAGGCTGTCGCGGGCCTTGTTGTTCCCCCGTACCTCCGAGAGCGTGCTCGGGCGGTACTTCTCGGTCCAGTCCATTGGTCCGTGGTTGGCGCGAGGGTCGTTTAGGGGTTGCGGAGCGTCACTCGTCGGCCGAGCGCAAATCCAGCCGCTTCGCGAATCCATTGTACGTGCCGTCGCTGGAGACGATGGTGTCGCCGTCGGACTCGACGAGGTGGAGCGCGTCGAACGGTGTGAACCCGTGGTCGTCGACGTACGTCGCCGCTGCGACCACTGTGTCCACGTCGCCGCGAACATCGAGGAGTTTTGCGGCGTTCGTGACGACTCGTTCGGTATCGCGGTCTTCCCGGTAGGCGACCATCAGGAGTTCGATGAGGGTAAACTGGGACGTCCAGAGTTCGTCTTCGTGGTCCCGATACACCGTTTCGGCCGCCTCGCCGAGCCAGTCCTCGTCCTTGATGAGCGCGAGGAGAAAATCCGTTTCGGCGTACATTCAGCGCCCGGCCTCGTCCAGTGACGCGTCGCGGGCCTGGTCTCGAAGTTCGTCCACGGTCTTGTCCACGTCAGCGAACTCCGCTCGGAGTGCTTCGAGGGGGTCGTCGGCGACCGGAATCAGCTTGATGCCGTCCTGAACGTCGACGACGTGATAGCTGTCGCCGTACCGCTCTCGAATCTCCTTCGGAAGCGTAAGCCGTCCCCGGTCGTCGAGCGTCGCATCGGACATACGCGTTCCTACGATGGGTATCCTGAAAAGATTTCCCCGGAATCTTCACTCTACCCATCAGTGACACCTCGTACTTTCGGAATCGCGTGTCGAGTAGCTGTCTGGGGGCTGCAGAGCGACGGCAAGAGTTCTTGTCGGATAGCGCGCCCAGACCGCCCGTGACACCTCGCCGCGTCCCCCAGTCGAGCGACCGCGCGCTCTCGCCCGTCGTCGGCGTCGTCCTGCTCGTCGGCATCACGCTCCTGCTCGCCGCCACCGTGTCGGTCACCGCGCTCGGATTCACCGACGAACTGACCGGGACCGCTCCGACCGTCTCCCAGTCCAGCGGGACCTACGACCGTTACGCCAGCGGTGGCGGGCGCTACACTGAACAGGTCGTCCGTATCACGCACGAGGGTGGGGACACGCTCACCGTGACTGACATCGCTATCGTCGTCGACGCGAGCGACGCCTGCGGGAAGACCGGCCGGCTGGTGAACCTCCCGGCGGAGGGCGACGACCCGCGACCCGCCAGCAAATACGTCCGCGGCGACGACATCTTCGACAACTCGGCGAACTCGGTGGAGGGCCCCATCGGCACCGACGACGGCGAGTGGTCGGCTGGCGAGACCGCCCAGTTCCGCCTGGCGATACGGGCCTGTCGCGTCGACGACGGCGACCGTCTCGTCGTCCGCATCGTCCACACGCCCACGGACGCCGTCGTCGTCGACCAGCCCATCAGGGCGTGAACCGCTGGCTCCGCCCCTGCTCCGGTACGCTTTTGTCCGCGACTGCCCTCCCGTCAGCTAATGGTACGGGGTGTCCGCGACGAGCTCGCCGAGAAGATAGCCGGCGAGGTCGCACTCAGCGACGACCCGGGGGCGACACTCCGGAAGTGGCGGACGGACTTCGACGTCGCCCAGACCGAACTCGCCGGGCGGCTGGACGTCTCGCCGTCGGTCGTCTCGGACTACGAGAGCGGCCGCCGCGACAACCCCGGCATCGGCGTCGTCCGGCGGCTCGTCGCCGCCTTACTCGACATCGACGAGGACCGCGGCGGCGACCACATCCGCCAGTACGCCCGCGTCCTCTCCTCGGGCTTCGACAGCGACGTTGTCCACGACCTCAGGGAGTATCCGGCGACCGTCGGCGTCGACCGGGTGTACGACGCCATCGACGCCGAGGAACTCCACCGCGGCGGAGCCGACACCGTCGCCGGCCACACCGTCATCAACTCCCTGGCCGCCATCACCCGGCTCTCCTCGGACCAGTTCCACCAGCTCTACGGCCAGTCGACCAACCGGGCCCTGGTGTTTACAGGCGTCACCCGCGGCGAGTCGCCGTTGGTGGCGATGCGGGTCCTCTCGCCGACGCCCAGCGCCGTCGTCCTGCACGGCCTCGACAGCGACGACATCTGGGAACACGCCCCGGATCTGGCCCGCATCGACGACGTCTCGCTGGCCGTCACCGACGCCGACCTGGAGACGGTGCTTTCCGGGCTCCGTGGGCTGCCCTGAAAAACAGTCGCGAGAGCGCGTTTGGAAGTGTTTAGCAGCGGTTTGTTCTGAGAGCCAGAAAGCCCCGACGGGCTACACTCGGGGGGCTCGCTGCGCTCCTCAGCCTTCGGCCTGCGGTGCTTGCTTCGCCCGCCTTCGTGTAGCAAGCGAGGTCGGCTCCGCCGACCTCGTTAAACGTGGCGGCGTAGCCGCCACGCAGCCGCCCCTTTCTGGCTGTTCGCTAGGTGGTTTAGTGCAGTTGCTAGCGGAGCTTTTTGGCTGTCACGAGTCCTGTTCTCGTCACGAGAGACAGCTCAAAACCGGACTACTCCACGTACTTGTACGTCCGCTCGCCCATCCGCCCCCAGCCGTCGAAGACGAACTCCTCGCTGGGGTCGGTGAAGGCCTCGGCGTCGGCCTCGGTGTCGTGGTTGTGGACGTCGTGAATCTGCTCGTACTCTTCGAAAGACATCTCGTAGCGGGTCCGAATCTGTTCGTCGATGTTGAGCTGGGCGATTTCGTCCTCCCAGCCCTCGACCACTTTCTCGGCGTGGACTTCGGCCTGGGCGCCGGAGCCGTAGGAGGCCACCAGCAGCTCCGTGCCGTCGAGGTCGCGACCGTTCTCGCGGGCGTGTTTCAGCCCGGCGGCGCGGGCGATGTGGACCGACCCGGTGTACCAGTTCCCGACGTGTCGGGATATCTCGAGTGTCGGGTCGATGGTCTCGCCGTACCACGCCTGGTAGCGTTCGGTCTCGGTCAGCGAGTCGGTGTACTCACGGATGGCCTCGTAGAACTCGTCGTCGCTGTCGAAGGCTTCGGGGACCGGCTGGTAGCCGATCTCCTCGGCGAGTTCGTCCTCGATTTCCGTGTCGCGGATGATGTGCCGGTAGCCCAGCGCGGCGGCCTTCCGGACCATCCCTGGGAACGGGGTGTGAAACGGGATGAGCGGGTAGTCCTCGGGGTGGATGTCGCCGGAGACCGAGGCGAAGTCGTCGAGCGCCTCGCGCATCCGCGCCAGGTAGACGTTTACCGACCGTTTCCCGTCGACGGAGGGGAACTGCTGGTTCGGTTTGAGGAAGTCCGTCTCGTCGGCGCTGCCAAAGCCCTGCTCGGGCGAGAGTTCCAGGAGGTCGGGGTCCTCGGCGACCAGCATCGCCACGGCCCCGGCACCCTGGGTGGCCTCGCCGGGGTCGTCGCGGGCATACAGTGCCGTGTCGGTGGCGATGACGATGGCCGCGCGGCCACGGTGCCGGTCGGCGCGAATCCAGTTGTACGCGTCGTCTAAGCTCTGGGTGCCCGAGATACAGGCGAACTTCCGCTCGCCCTTGTTGGCGTGGTGGAAGTCGCCGTCGTACACCTTCTCCAGACAGCCCGCGACGTAGGTGGAGACGGGCTTGGAGTTGTCGAAAGAGGACTCCGTCGCCACGTCGATGCGGCCGATATCCTCGGGTTCGAGGCCCTTGCGGTCCATCAGTCGGTGGGCGGCGTTGGCCGCCATCGTCACGATGTCCTCGTGGACATCTGGGAACGACGAGGCGTGCAGGCCCAGCCCTTTCGTGTACTTACCGGGGTCGTCGCCCTGTGCGGGCGCGAACGTCTCCGCGAGGTCCAGTTTCAGCTTTCCTGTCCAGATCTCCATCGCGTCGATGCCGACTGCAGTCATTGCCGGAAGGTCAGCGTGTACGTATAAATGGCTGTCGACCACTAGTTCGACGATTGTGGTATCGTACTGCGAGCTAGTCGCACCTCGGCGCTTGCCAGCCTTAATTTTCAGCCATTCTGAACATTATCACGGACTAAGCACAAACTGCGCTGTACTTCCATCACCGAATGTCAGTGTGATAGTCACCTGATCACCGCTCATTGAGACTGTCTGGCTATTCACGCCAGCGTCACGTCTGAACTGTCCCAGGCTGAACTGTTCGGTGCTGGTTCCGCTGATTGTCGCATCAGTGTCAAGGGGTTCCGTCGCTCCGCCGATATTGAGACGAGTATCAAGTGAACCGCCAGCACCCTCGAATTCGGTTCCATCGTCGCGGTCCTCGACGTAATCTGCGTTGGCGGTGGTACTGTCTACCGAAATGTTAGTAATACTCACACTGCTGCTTCCGGAGTTGGTCAGACTGAACTGGATTTTTGCCCCATCGGGTCCGGCCGTTCCGTTCGAGTTCGGCGCGACGGACACCTGACTTGCCTGTGATCCCACCGTCACCGTCTGCGTCGTCGTGTCTGATGCTCCGTTCCCGTCACTGACAGTCAGTGAGACGGTGTAGCTCCCGCTGGCTGAGTAGGTGTGACTGATAGTCTCGGATGTCGTGGTGTCGGTGCTCCCATCGTCCCAGTCCCAGCTATAGGTGAGCGAATCACCGTCGGGGTCGCTGGAGCCGCTCGCGTCGAACGTCGCCGATTCGCCCGGGTTCGGACTCGACGGCGAGTAGGTGAAGCTGGCAGTCGGAGCGCCGTTGCCACCACCAGAACTCACGTTCTGGACAGTCAGATTGAACACGTCGCTCGCGCCACCGCTGGCCGTGTAGACGCCGACGGTACCGTTCTCGCTGGCAGTGATGTCGGTCGTCGCCTGCCCGTTCGAGTCAGTCGACGTGTCGGTCGGCAAGAGGCTCCCGATAGCTGTGTCGTTCACAGCGAACTCCACGTCGAAGCCGCTGAGAGCCGGCGTCGTTCCAGCCCGGAGCGTCAGCGTCGAGTCGCTACTTCCCCCGACATCCCAGGTACACCCGGCCGCCGAGCAGTCCGCGAGGGCCTCGCTGGTGGTGTAGTCGCTCGGGTCAGCCCACGACAGAGTGTACGCGCCGCCGCCCCCACCGCCACCGCCGCCCCTTGCCGGCGCCTCGACGGTCACGTTCATCGAGACGTTCTGGGGCGTCGAGCCGTTCAGGCCGGTCCCGCTGTCGGTGTAGCTGAACTCGATTTCCTGGGCGCCGGTCGCACTCGTGGGCGCCTCGTAGACGAACGTCACCTGTCCGTCCTGATCCGGCGTCTTCGCGTTCGACCGGAGCGACCCGCTCCCGGCGACCGACCCGTTGACGGTCAACTCGGCGGCGTCGGCCGGCGGGTTGTTGAACCGGTCGCGCACTTCGAGCGTCAGTTCGGTGGTCTCGCCCTGGGTGACGGTTGTCCCGTCGCCGTCGACGTCGGTCAGGTAGGCGGCGTTTTCGCCGGTGACGCCCGCCCCGACGCCGACTTTCGTCAGCTTGAGGCTGTAGGTCCGCTTTGGCTCGAGTTCGACGTTGACGTTATAGAACCCGTTCCCACCGGGGGTGCTCGTCACGCTCCTGACGGTCGACTGGGAGGTCTCCAGGACGTCCCAGTACGCCGCCGACCGCTGGGAACTGAAGGTTATGTTGACTGGCCCGGTGCTATCGTTGGTCAGCCTGACCCGCTCGGTCGAGCTACTCACCGACCGAACATCGACGGACGTGGACTGCGTCGAGGATGCCGAGACACTGCCGTTGATGACCACGAGCGAGATGTCGGTCCCGTCGATGAAGGACTGGTCCGCGAGCGTGATGTTGCCTGTCGGGAACTGGTTGTAGAGAACGGTCTGTTCGTACGTTGTGGTCGGCGAGTTGGCGTAGACGTTGTAGTTGGGTCGGTACCTGATAGCGCCGGTGTTGTAGCGCTGGCTCTCGTTCCAGAAGTCGCCCGTCTCGCCTGCCGCCTGGGCGTTCGTTATCCGCAGCGCCACACTCTCATCCGTCGTCCCGACGGTGTTCAGCGACCCCGACGGCGGGCTGGGATTGCGGGCCACCAGCCGACTGGGATAGCGAGTGCCCAGTTGGACGGAGACGCTCCGGTCCTCGCCGGCCGAGACGATGGCGTTACGGAGGTCCTGCATATCCGATTGGACCTGCTGGTTGTGGTTGAACTCCACCCCGCGGTTCTGGTTGGGGACGACGAAGGCCTGATAGCTCGCGAAGGCGATGATGAGGACGGCAAACAGCAACACGGCACCGATCTGGATAGACTGCCCTCGCCGGTCCCCGACCAAATCCATGCCGACTACTTACGTGGTGGTACGTAAAAACCTACCCGCCAGCTAGTGGACGCGAAAACGACCGGTGCCAGTCCGACCAGCGCTGGCAGCGACAACGCGGTCAGTCTTCGTCTTCTTCGACGACTTCCGGGTCCGAAAGCGCCGTCTGGAGGCTGTCCAGTCCGTTGACCCACTCCGAGACGAGGCCGTATTCGAGGTCCTCGACGACCTCCATCGGCAGTTCGTCGCCGTCGATGATTCGCGTGCCCGCCTGGACACAGTAGCCCAGGGCGGCATCGAGGTCTTCCTCGGCCTCGGCGTCGGCGGCCGCACCGACGTAGTCGGTGACCGTCGCGTCGCTCGCGACGCCCTCGGCGGTGTACTCCTCGGCGGCGTAGAAGACACAGACCAGCGAGGTCTGGACGCCGTCGATGAGCATCAGCGTCTCCTCGTCGTCTATCTCTATCTCGTCGAGGACAATCTCCCGAACCCCCGCTAGCTCCGACAGCGCGGTCTCCTCGTCGAGCTCACCGTCGTCGTAGTCGGTGAGTATCTTCGCGACCGCGATGGCGGCGTCGTCCTGCAGGTTCAACAGGAGTCGAGCCGAGTCCTCGTCTTCGGGGTCGATCCCCTCGTTTTCGATGCGGTCGAGCCAGTTCTGCCAGCGTTCGTCTGTGTAGTACTCCCCCGGCGGCGTGCTCATATCACCCCGTACGTGCGCCTGGGGATAATAGCTTCGACAGCCAATTGCGCCCGCAATCAGGGTCGTAACCGCACGACGGGACTGGGGCTTTCCCGTTCAGGCTCCCCGGGGTCGATGCGGATATTTATCAGCCCACAAACAGTATGGTGGTGTATGGCACACAGCGGTTCCACCACCCGCCAGGCCGGCCGGCTCGACCCCGCGTTCGTCGGTCTCGTCCTGACGCGGCTGGGCGCTGGCATCATCGCGCTCACTCTGCCAGTGGCTACGGGAGCATTCGCCGGAGTGCTCCTGACCGCCGGTTCGCCCGCGGTCGGGGTCGCGCTCGCGCTGCAAGCGATGGACGGCTCGCTGCTCGGTGGCTTCGGGCTGGCCTGGCTGTTTCACGTCGCGACCCTCGCGGGGCTCTGTGGTTGCTGGGTGCTCGGTGCCGGACTCCTGCTTTCGGGACTGTACGACTAGTCCTCCGAATGCACGCCGCGAGGTCGCTCGGTCGCCGACGACTCGTCGCGCACGGTGAGCGTGCGCTGTGGGAATGGGATATCGATGTCCTCCTCGTCGAACGACGACTTCACCGCTCGCACCACGGCGGAGACGGCCCGCCACTTCCTGGGCGGCGTCGGGTGGTCGATCCAGAACCGCAGCTCCAGCACCACTGCGGAGTCGCCGAAGGATTTGGGGACGACCTGTGGCGGCGGTGAGTCGACGACGTCGCTGACGCCGACCATCGTCTCGCGGGCCAGCTCCCTGGCCGCGTCGACGTCGGTGTCGTAGTCGACGCCGATATCCAGCGTCAGGCGAAGCAGCCCCTTCCGGCTCCGGTTGGTGATGGCGCTGTCGCTCACCCGGTCGTTGGGGAGGACGACGAACTCACCGTCGAAGTTCTCCAGGCGCGTGTTGAAGATGGTGATGTCGGTGACGATACCCTCCTCGTCGCCGATGGCGACCCAGTCACCGATGGTGAAGGGTCGCGAGAACATCAGGACGAAGCCGGCGATGAGCGACCCCAACGTCTGGCGGGCGGCAAAGCCGACGACGATACCGAGGAAGCCGGCCCCGACCAGCAGGCCCCCGATATTGATGCTCCAGACCGCGAAGATGGTCGCGCCGACGACGACGAAGATAGTGACCTGCCCGACCCGCAGGAGAATTTCCTCCTGGTGCTCGGTGAAATCCGAGAGCGCGGTGCTAAAGCGGTCTATCCACCGCTGGAGCTGGTCCGACGCGACGAAGGCCAGCATGATGAGTACGATCGTCTGTATCGTCGGGACGAGCGTCGGGTCCCGATCGGCCAGAAACGGCCGGAGCGCCGCTGCCACGTCCGTGATTCCCCAGACGACCAGAAACGAGACGACGACGACCGACACCACCGTGAACTGCGCCATCCGGAGCAGGAGTCCGCGGAACGTCGTCGGCGTGTACGCCGCCATCGTCTGGAGCCAGCTGCCCGACCCCGCTCCCATCCGCTCGATTGCAACCGTTCGAAGCCGCGAGAGCACCGCCGGAATCACGACGACGGTGACGAGCAGGACGGCAAGAAGCAGCGCCGTCGCGACGACCCGGCCCTGGCTTGTGGCCAGCCCTTCGAGTGTCTCCTGAAACGCTCTGATGAGGTCCAGCAGCCCCTCGTTCGCGTCGGTCGCCGCGGTCTCCGTCTGCTGCACACTCTCAGTCACTCACCGACGGACTTGGTTCTTCGTCTTTCGAGAGGGCGGTCGAAAACCCGGCTCAGACGCCGCGGCCCTGCAGCTTCTCTTCTTCGGGGAGGTCGGCGTTCGCGTCGCCTTTCATCCCCTTGCCGACGTTCTTGCTGATTTCGGTCAGTTTCTCGGGGTCGTCCCAGTTGTTCACCGCTTCGACGATTGCCGTGCCCATCGCCTCGGGGTCCTCGGCACCGAAGATACCCGAGCCGACGAAGATGCCGTCACAGCCGTGGTGCATCATCAGCGCCGCGTCGGCCGGCGTCGCGATGCCGCCGGCGGCGAAGTTCACGACCGGCAGCCGGCCCATCTCGGCGGTCTCGTGGACGAGGTCAGCGGGCGCCTCGTGCTCGCGGGCCCACTTCTCTCGCTCCTCGTGGCTCATCCCTTCGAGCTTGCGAATCGACCCCTTGATGTTGCGCTGGTGGTGGACGGCCTGGTTCACGTCGCCGGTGCCGGCCTCGCCCTTGGTTCGAATCATCGCCGCACCCTCGTCGATGCGACGCAGGGCTTCCTGGAGGTTGCGCGCGCCACAGACGAACGGGGCAGTGAAGTCCCGCTTGTCGATGTGGTAGCGGTCGTCCGCCGGCGTCAGGACCTCGCTCTCGTCGAGCATGTCCGCGCCCGCGGCCTCCAGAATCTCGGCCTCCTTCGTGTGGCCGATACGGGCCTTGCCCATCACCGGGATAGAGACCTCGTCGATGACCGACTGCAGCGAGGCGGGGTCGGCCATCCGCGCGACGCCACCGCGCTTGCGGATGTCCGCCGGGACGGCTTCGAGGTTCATCACGGCCACCGCGCCGACGTCCTCGGCGATACGGGCCTGTTCGGCCGTGACGACGTCCATGATGACGCCGCCCTTCTGCATCTTCGCGAAGCCGCGCTTGACCAGGTCAGTACCGCGGCGGAGTTCCTCCAAATCGGTAGCTTCAGGCATTACGCCGGGCTTAGGACTGGATTTACTTAACGCGTGTCCTTCCACCGCTTGCGGTCGGTTCTGGCTGTAATTTCGAGCCGGGGCTTTCTGGCTCTCGGAAGCAATTGCTGTTGCGGTACACACTACTGCAACCACCACAACCGCTAGGCGTTTATCATCGGAACCCACACGGGGAGGTATGTCGGTCGTACGCCGGACTGGCGAGCGAATCGAGTCGGTCGTCGCCCGGTACTTCGACGCGCCGCTCCCCGAGCCTGAGGGGCTGCCCCGCTACGTCGCGCCGCTGCCCGAGTGGCTCGAGAACGTCGGCCTGCGACTCGCCTGGCCCATCGCCATCGTCAACCTCGTCGGGACGCTGTTTGGCTTCTGGTACTACGCCGGCCAGCCGCTGAATCTCTCGCCGCCGCTGCTGGGCGGGCAACTGGGTGCGGCCACGCCACTGGCCTATCCGCTCATCCCGGACTCGCCGGTCGCGACGCTATTCATCGGCCTTTCGTTCGCGGCGTGGAAGCTCGACTGGGACCTCCAGTGGCTCCACGCGCTGGCTTTCTTCGGCTGTATCAAGCTCGGACTCTGGACCCCCTACGTCCAGCTGGTCATCAACGGCAGCGAGGGCATCGCGCCGTGGCTCTACTGGTTCCTGATTCTCTCGCACCTGGCGATGGCCGTCGAGGCCTTCCTCATCCACCGCTACGCACGGTTTTCCGTCCCGGCGGTCGCCGTCGCCGCCTTCTGGTACGGCTTCAACGACGTGGTTGACTACTTCGTGCCGGTGCTGGGCGGCCCACACCACACGTGGCTCCGAGGTGAGCCGTTGCTACCGGGGCCAGGTATCCAGTTCGACCACACCGTCCTGGCTCACGACCTCGCGGCGGGGTGGGCCGTGTCGCTGACGATTCTGGCGACGTTTCTGGCGCTCGCGACGCGGGTCGAGAAGGCAAAGCGGGCCTGACTGTCAGAGCCGCGGGACGTGGTCGTCGAGCACCCCGACGACGCGGTCACGGTCGTCGATTCGGCCCCCGTCGTAGACGAGGTCGCGGCCGAACTCCGTCGCGATTCTGAGCCGCTCGTCGGTCGCCTCGTAGCCGTATATCTCCACCCAGGGCGTCCGGGAGCGGTCGAACGGGACCACCCAGCAGACGTACCGTGTGGTAGCCAGCCCGTCTGCTGTCAGTCGGACCACTGACCGGGTCCCGGGGAGGAACACGGCCAGAAAGAGGCCGCCGAAGAGCCAGCTGGAGGGGTCAGACTGGACGGCGCCGCGGTAAAACGCGTAGCCGGTGACCGCGAGTACGCCCACGTCGGCGAGCAGCTTGAGCCACCGCCAGCGGCCGTCGGCGACGCGCCCGCTGTCTGTCGTCCGAGGAAGCACCGCCAGCGTCTCATCGCTGTCGGTGGGTTCGCCTGGCTGGTCGCCCCGGATCAGCACGGCCCAGCCGACGATAGCGAGAAACGCACTGCCGATGGCGAACTGGTAGCGCCCGCCGGCCCCGCTCTGTATCCCGGTCCAGGTCACCCAGGCCACGAGCAGCCCCACTGGGAACCCCAGGACCCCTGCCGTCCCCTCGCGGCCCAGTAGCCGGGTGCGTGTCACCAACAGCCCACCCGCGACGATACCAAGACAAAACCCACCGACTGCGGCGGCAGCGGCCGCGTCCAGTGGGACCGCGGCCAGCAACGTAACGGCCGCGGCGGCTCCGGCGACGTATGCGCCACCCCCGAGCGCGGCCGGTGGTCGACCCTGCATGGCTGGTGGCTCACTGGGGCGGAAAATAAAGGTGCGCGGTCGGCGGTCGTCGGCGTCTCATCGTTGCTCGGGAACGTACTCTTCCAGCGCGCTGCGGACGCGTGGCAGGTCGTCGATGTCGCCGGTGTCGTAGCTGAAGTTGATGCCCTTGTCGATGGCGATAGTGAGGGTTCCGTCACGCACGCTGTAGCCAGAAACCTCCTCCCAGGCGGTAAACTTGGTGCCGACCTGGCGCGAACTGATGTAGTTCTCGGAGAGCAGTCCCGATTCGGTGATGCGGACTCTGTAGGTCGTGTCGGTAACCGTCAGGAGCAAGACCGGGAGGGCGTAGACGACGAGGAACGGGTTCGAACCGGTGTAGGCCAGCCAGCCGAACAGGCCCACCGCAGCCAGTGTGCTGACAGCGCCGAACAGTTTCAGCGGCCGCCGATACCGCTCAAGGCCGAAGATACTGATGCTGTCTGTCTCTGGAAGCACCGCTAGTGTCTCCCCTCGGCTGTCGGCCGCGGCGCTCTGTGCGTTCTGGCCGACCTGCACGACGCTAACCCAGCCGAGGAGTGCGAGGAATATCCCGGCCATAGCCGGCCAGAAGCGCCCTCCTGAACTGCCTTCGACAAACGTCCACGCCGCCCAGGCGATGAGGACGAACATCGGCAGGATGGTCCCGACAGTCCGGAGACGGTGTTCGAGGTGGCCGGCGACTTGCTCGACGGGCAGGAGCCTGTATCCGACTGCAGCGCCAGCCGCCAGGCCCACGACCGCCGTCCCAGCCACCGGCGCCGCGGCAGCACCCGCGAGCACGGCGACGACGGCCGCTGTCGATCCGACGAAGACGGCACTCCCCAGGACAACGATCCGTCTATCGGTCATGTTCGGCTGCTGTTGCCACGTGATAAAAAAACGTCAGGTTCGGCGCCAGCCCCGAATTCGGCTCTCTCTACCGAACGACGACGACGGCGCTTTCGGTCTCGGTCATCTCGCCCTCGCCGGAGTAGGTCCGGGTCTCCTCGACCTCGAAGAGGTCGGGGCCGAGTTCGAACTCGTCTGCGACGACCAGCCGTTCGCCGTCTATCTCGTAGTCTCCGGACTCGATGCCGGCGTCGATGGCGCCCACGTCGCTGCCGAACTCCGGCCCGACGACGGAGTAGTCGAGGTCGATGCCGCTTATCTCGGTCGTGATGTCGGGGGCGTCCTCGAAGACGTCGAGCGTCTCGACGTGCATCGCCTCGGCGACGGCGGCTTCGAACCCGTCGACGTGGCCGTACACCTCGACGTGTTCGAGGTCGGCGTTCAGCGGCAGGCCGTTCTCGGTCTTGTATCGGCGCAGCGCGGAGACGACCTCCATGGCCGTCTCGCCGGCCGCGAGGTCGGCCTCGTAGCCGCCCGCGACCGGCCAGTCGGTGGTGTGGATGGAGTCGTCGGCGTCCGGGGCGCTGTAGTCCAGTCGCTCCCACAGCTCCTCCGTGATGTGCGGGAGGAACGGGGCAAAGAGCTTCAGGAACGTACGGTGAGCGGTCAGCAGCGTGTACTCGGTACTGGCATCGCCACCGTCGCTCAGGCGCTGTTTCGCGATTTCGAGGTAGTCGTCACAGAACGTGTTCCAGAAGAACGACCGCAGTTCGTTGCGGGCCTTCGAGAAGGCGTAGTCCTCGAACTTCGCGGTGATGGAGTCGATGGTCGCGTCCAGCTCGGCAAGCAGCCACCGGTCGACGGCCGAGAGCTCGTCGGGTTCGGCTGGGCGCTCCGCGGGAGTGAGGTGGTCGACCAGACGGGAGGCGTTCCAGAGTTTCTGGAGCAGGCGCTCCCCGGCTTCGAGGTCGCCCTCTTTGTACGGGAAGTCGTCGCCGATGGAGGTGCCGGCGGCCCAGTAGCGGGCGGCGTCGACGGGGAAGTTCTCGAGCACCTCGCTGGGCGGGATGACGTTGCCCTTGGATTTGGACATCGCCTCGCGGTTCTCGTCCAGCACCATCCCGTTTATCATGACGCTGTCGAAGGGGACCTCGCCGGTGTGTTCGTAACACTTCACGACGGTGTGGAACAGCCAGAACGAGATGATGTCGTGGCCCTGCGGGCGGAGGTCGAAGGGGTAGAGTTCGGGGTTCTCCCAGGCGAAGTCCTCGGCCTCGCTATCCCAGTCCCAGCCGGCGTTGACCAGCGGCGTCAGCGAGGAGGTCGCCCACGTGTCGAAGACGTCCTCTTCGGGGGTTAGCTCGTCGTGGCCACACTCCGGACAGCTACTCACCGGTGGGTCGTCCGAGAGCGGGTCGACCGGCAGGTCGGCCTTCTCGGCCATGACCGGTTCGCCGCAGTCCTCGCAGTACCAGACTGGGATGGGGATACCGGAATCGCGCTGGCGGGAGATACACCAGTCCCATTCGAGCCCCTCTATCCAGTGCTGGTAGCGGCTGAGCATCTTCTCCGGGAACCAGTCCATCTCCCGGCCCGCTTCGAGGTACTCGTCTTTCTTGTCGAGCATCTGGATGTACCACTGCTCGGTGACGAGATACTCGACCTCGACGCCACAGCGCTCGTGGACCTGGACGGTGTGGTCGTGGTCGCGCGATTCCAGCAGGTACCCTTCCTCGTCTAAGTCCTCGACGATGGCCTCGCGGGCCTCGTGGGTACTCATCCCCTCGTAGTCGCCGGCGACCTCGGTCATCGTCGCGGACTCGTCGATGGCCAGCCGCAGGTCGAGGTCGTGGGCCTGGTACCACTCGATGTCGTTCTGGTCGCCGAAGGTACAGCACATCACCAGCCCGGAGCCGGTCTCCATGTCGACGCGCTCGTCGGCGATGATGGGGACCTCCTGGCCGAACAGCGGGACCCGAGCGGTGCCGCCGACGAGGTGCTGGTTCTCGTCGTCGTCCGGGTGGACGAAGACGGAGACACACGCCGGGAGCAGTTCGGGCCGGGTCGTCGAGATTGTGAAGGTCTCGTCCCACGTGATGGGGCCGTCGCCGTCGGCCACGAGGTCGAAGGCGATGTCGTTGAACTTCGTCGCCTTGTCCTCGTCTTCCTGTTCGACCTGTGAGATGGCGGTCTCGCAGTCGGGACACCAGATGGTCGGCGCGCGCTGGCGGTACTCCCGGCCCTTCTCGTAGAGGTCGAGGAAGGACAGTTGCGAGGTGCGCTGGACCTCCGGTGCGATGGTCTTGTACGTGTTGTCCCAGTCCACGGAGATGGCCAGGGACTGGACGTCCTCGGTGAACTCCTCCTCGTAGGTCGCACAGACCTCGCGGCATTTCTCCTGGAACGCCCGTCGCTCGAAGTCCTGGTGGCGGATGTCCAGTTCCCGCTCGGTCAGGCGCTCGGAGGCGATACCGTTGTCGTCGTAGCCGAAGGGGAAGTAGACCGTGTCGTCGGCCATCCGGTGGTAGCGGGCGACGAAGTCCTGGAGGGTGAACTGGTAGAGGTGGCCCATGTGGAGGTTGCCCGACACCGTGGGTGGGGGCGTGTCGATGGAGAATCGGGTGTCGGCGTCGCCGTCGTAGGCGTACGTGTCTTCGGTCACCCAGTGGTCCTGCCACTTGGACTCGATGTCTTCGGGGTCGTACTCCCCGGTTAGCTGGTCGTCGGCTGGCGGTTCGTCGGTCGGTGGGTCCTGTGTGTCACTCATGTCGAATCTGCAGTCTGCGGGTAGTCGAAAAACGGTGCCGGCGTCGAGGGGTGGAGTTAGTGGGGCGTGGGGACCCCTACGACGGGTACGAGAAGGGTCGGACGGTCTGCTCGACGCGCCATTATCTGCCTATGGGCCAACCGGGGGCTAAACGACTTCGGTTTTCACCGGGCTCGGCACCGGGGTTCGCCGCTCCGGCGTCTACCGTGTGGCTGGTTCCCGTGGCAGGGAAACGACTAATTACTACCCTCCGGAAGCGGGGGCATGACAGCCGAGCCGTTCACGCTCGCGGCGACAGGGGACGCCATCATCGGTCGCCCGGTGACCGACCGAGTCGGTGACGAGCGGTTCGACGAGCTTTGCTCGGTGCTCTCGGCTGCCGACGCGGCGCTCACCCAGGTCGAACCCGTCGTGGTCGACGACGACTGTCTCCACGCCTCGCTGCCACAGGTCACCGACCAGTACCACTCTCCCTCGCCGTTTCCGGGGGCCATCATGGGCACGTCGCCGGCCTGTCTGGACGAACTTTCGGCGATGGGGTGCAATCTCTTCACTGCCGCGTCGAACCACGCCTACGACTTCGGTCCGGGCGGGGTCCGGTGTACGCTCTCGTCGATGCGGGACCGCGAGCAGACGGTGGCGGGCCTCGGCGAAGACCTGACTGTGGCGCGGTCGCCGTCGTATCTGGAGACGCCCGGCGGTCGGGTGGGGCTCGTCGACGCGACGACGAGCGTCCCGCCCGGCGGCGAAGCCGGTGTCTCGACGCCCGCTTTCGACGGGCAGGCCGGCGTCAACCCGCTCCACGTCGAGTGGACCTACCGCGTCCCCGAGGCGCGTCTGGCCCAGCTACGCGAGATAGCTGCGGAGGCCGGAATCGAGGCGGTCAAAGGGGAGTGGCTCCGCCGGACGAACCCCGACTGGGCCGACGACGACGCCTACTACTTCATGCAGATGCGCTTTGCACCCGCGACTGAAGCGCAGCCGCCGGGCATCTACCAGACGCTCGTCCGCCGCGACCGGGACGCGGTGCTGGCGGGCGTTCGCGAGGCGGCCGCGAACGCCGACCGGGTCGTCCTCGCGCTCCATGCCCACCAGTCGGCCGACGGGAACCGGAACACGAGCGCGCCGCCGCCGTTTCTCAGACGGTTCGCCCGGAAGGCCGTCGACATCGGGGCCGACGCCGTCGTCGTCACCGGCCCCCACACCCTCCGCGGCGTCGAGATACACGAGGGGCGTCCTATCTGCTACTCCCTCGGGAACTTCTGTTTCCACGAAGAGACCGTCTATCGCGTACCCGACGCCCCAGAAGATGTCACCGACGACGGTGTGCCGGACGTCCGCGGCGACAGCGCCGGTGAGGACGCCGATGGGTCACACGACGTCGACAACTGGCGCTCCGTCGTGCCGGTCTGTGCGTTCGACGCCGACGGCGGACTCTCGGAGCTGACGCTCTACCCCTGCACGCTGGGACCCACTGCCGACCCGCCGCGGCGGGGGACCCCAGCTCTGGCGACCGGCGACACAGCTGACTCGGTTCTGGACACCGTCGAACGGCGTTCGGAGCCGTTCGGGACGCGGATACGGCGTGACGGGAACGTCGGTGTGGTCGAACTCTAAGCGCGGTCCGTCATACGGTCAGTTGGAAGCCATCGCCGGGATTTGCCGGACCCGCTCCGGCAAAATCACCGGCACATCGTTACAACCGACCGTATCAGTCACTCTCGACGCCGGAGACGGCGTAGGCGGTCCGGTCCTCGGTCGCGGCGGGCGCGGTCACCAGCGAGACGGTGACCGTCAGCAGGGCGCCGACGAGGATACCGACGATGCCCGGCGTCCAGCCGAGATACGCCGCGGGAAGAGCGAGGTCCGCGCCCACCAGTCCCGAAAGCGCCGAGACGACGGGGAAGACGTGGAGCCCGTAGAACAGCTGGCTTCCGACGACGCCGGCGAACATCCCGCTCTGGGTCGTCCCGCGCCAGTACAACGCCAGCGCGACCGGTATCGTGAGCTGTGCGAAGCCGCTGAAGGCGGTGTCGCCGATCTGGACCAGCGTCCCCGGCGTGTAGAGGCTGGCGACGAAGGAGAGGGTTGCGAACACCACGACGCCCACGCGAGCGACGAGCGTCTCCCGGCGGTCGGTCCGCTCGTCGCTTTCGTCGTCGCGCCCTGTCAGTGGCCGGTAGAGGTCCCGTGTCAGATACGACGACCCCGACAGCAGCATGGAGTCACTGGAGGACATCATCGCGGCCATCGCGCCGGCGATGACCAGCGCGGCGAACCAGGGCGGCGTGTACTCGCCCAGTATCGCGGGGATGACGTTCCCGCCCTCCGGGACGGTGACGCCGAGCCCGGCCGCCCAGGCGCCCAGCATGAACGCCGGGACAAAGAGGAGCACGACGAGTATCGGCCACAGCGCGAACGTTCGCTTGAGGACTTTCTTCGATCCGGCGGCGAAAAAGCGCTGGTTTATCTGGGGGAACATCGTCACGCCGAAGGCGATGCTCACCGCCGTAGAGATGATATACTGGGGCGTGTAGAGCCCGCCGCCCAGACCGAGGAACTCGGGGTTGCTCGCCCCGAGCGCGGCGGTCGCTTCGCCGGCGCCGCCGACGGCCGAGAGGACCCACGCGAGTGCGACCCAGACGAGCGAGAGCATAAAGAGTCCCTGGAGCGTGTCGGTCCAGGCGACCCCGCGCATCCCCGAGAGCGTGACGTACAGGACCATGAACAGGGTGATACCGCCGGCGCCGACCCAGAACGGGACCGCGCCGCCGGTGAGTCCGACGATAGCCTGGCCCGCGCCCTTCTGCTGGAGCATGACGTAGGGAAACAGCCAGAAGAGGCTGACGGCGGCGACGACGATTCTGAGGGGTCTGGAGCCAAAGCGGTCGCCGAGCATCTCCCCCAGCGTCACGTAGCCGTGGCGCTTGCCGACGAGCCACTGCTTGTACCCCAGCACGTACCAGAGGACGGCGAAGATGATGCCGTCCATCAGCCCCATGACGAGTATCCACTCTGGGCCGGCGCTGTAGGCGAGGTTCGGACCGCCGAAGAACGTAAAGGCCGACAGCAGCGTCGCGAAGGTCGTAAACAGCAGGACGACGGTCCCGAGCGTGCGGCTCGCGAGATAGTAGTCCTCGGCGGTGCGGTCGGTCAGGCGATATGCGACGACGCCGACCGCGAGCGCGACGACCATGTACGCGCCCACGATGCCCAGTTGCAGCGCCGTCTCAGCCACGAGGCTCCACCTCCTCGACGCCCAGTCCCCAGCCAGTCCGCGCGAAGACGGCAAAGACCACACTGGCCAGCGCCATCCAGCCAACGTGCCACCAGAGCCACACCGGGAGACCCAGGGCTGTCTGACTGGCTCCCCAGAGGAACCACGGCACGGCGAGTGCCATCAGCACCAGCGCGACGACTGTCCAGCCGACGATTCGAACGGTGCTCATTCTAGCTCTGTCTAACGGTTGTCGCTACTAATGCGTAGTGTTTCTTCACACAGTTATTCTGAAGAACTATTCTCTTCAGCAAATCGGGCGGGCAGCGCCGTCCGAGACGAACCGTCGCCGGCAGTCAGGGCAGCTCGGCATCGCCGCGCTCGCGGTCCTCCGCGGAGTGTGCTCTGACCCATAGCTCGCCGATACGCGACAACTTCGTCCGGTAGGACTTCCCGTGTTCCTCCTGTTCGATGTACCCCTTCCCGCCGGGGCCCAGCCGGTCGACGTTGTAGATGACTTTCGAGCGGAACGAGTCGGTGTACTCCTCGCCCATATCCCGGGCCAGCGCCTGGGCAAGTTCCGAGACGGACTCGAACTCGCCGTGCTCGCCCAGGGTAAAGAGGATGACCTCCTCGAACGGTTTGACGTTCGAGAAGGAGGCCACGGGGAGTTCGACGATGTGTGAGCCGTCTATCTCCTTGGCGCCGATGGTCGTCCCGCGCTCGTCGAACTCGGAGAGCAAGGAAAGCGCCGTCGACAGCCGCTCGTCGACGCGGTCGTCGACGGCCTCGCCGGACTGTAAGTCCTCCAGCAGGGCTATCTGCTTGCGTAGCTCCTCGGCGAGTTCGGTCTCTAAGTACTTCTCGGGGACCGTGTAGTAGGTGTGGATGCGTTCGCGGTCGCCCTCGCGCTCGACCATGATGGAGTGGGAGGCGGTCGCGAAGGCAAACGAGACTGTCCGTGGCATCGCGGAGACGTTGACCCACACCTCGCTGCCCGAGTCCAGTTCGGCGTTGATGAGGGCGAAGGCCTGCTCGAAGGCCTCGTCGTAGTCGTAGACGTCGGCGACGACGACCCGCTCGGTCTCGGCCCCGAGCAGGTTCTGGTAGTCTTTCTCCAGTTTCTCGGCGAGGTTGCGCGAGTACTCGACGTTGGCTTCGGACCCGACCGCCCCCTCCAGCAAGATGACGCGGTCCACGTCGAGTTGCTCGCGCACCAGCGGCGCGATGAGCCGGTCGTAGTCGAAGCCGACCGGGACGATGTGGGTCTGCATACGCTACAGTTCTTCGGGGCGGTTAAATAATGTCCCAGTTCGCGTACCGGCGGGGACGCTGTCGCTCCCCCGGCGGTCGATATCCACGCTCGTCCGCGCGACTCGGGGAAAACGTTAGTGTACGGGGTCGAAATGGATAGATAGTGAAATGGACGACAACGAGCCTTCCGCCCGAGAGGACGGTGTAGCGAGACCCACCCGGCGGGATGTCTTGGGTCTCTCTGCGGGGGCAATTGTGACTGGGGGAGCCGGCTGTCTCGGGAGTGAGTCCGACGATATGGATGCGACAGCAACGAACGTCTCGGACGCGGGGGCAGGTCCAACGGAAACTGCTGCGGGAGGAGCGCAAATAGAAGCCCTCCACGCTTCCGACATCAGAATCGGGGACGAGAGCCAGGATGTCAACGTCCGACTTTCTGGTACAGAACCCGCCGAAGAGAGGGACCTGTACGTGGATTTAACGAGTCTAACCGAGACGAACATCGACACACAAGGGCTCGGCATCGTGGCAGAAACCTCGTCCGTGTCTCCCGGCTGGCTGGTCGCAGACGCTGCGATTATCGACAGCGCCGGTATCGTAGTTCGCGTGACTGTTGCCCGTCAGGATGTAGATGGGGCAGCGGACTTCGCGACTGTGAATATCGCTGTGACCGGTCTCCGTACCGAAGCGGTCGAACAAATGGTGGGTCTCGAACACGCTGTGACGCTCTCCATGTCCGCCGGTGGGCCCGACTTTACCACTGGGAAAACAGATACCTACGACGTGATAGACCCGGACGAAATAGAGAACGTGCTTCGTGTCCGGCCGTCGGACATCCGCATCGGGGAGACCGCACAGCAGGTCGGTATCGTCGTCGAGCGTGCGACCGACGAGATAGCGCTCAGACTGGCTCTCGCCCCACTCCGTGAGGTAGATGTGGATATCGGTGGTGGAGGCGTTGTCGTTGAAGAAACCAGCGGCGAACGACGGAACGACGAGGGTGAGGTCGATATCGAAATCACCGAGACTGCCGTTGTCGATGGTGTTGTCCAGGTGGGAATCACGACCACGGCCGATACGCTCGCCGTAGATATCCTGATAACGGGTCTGGACACCGACGAGGCCGAGGCGACGAGCGGGATTACGTACCCGGTCTACACCGGAGAGCGGCCGGCTGAAAGAGCTGAAAGTCGCTCGTTCAGCATCTCAGGGGCTACCGTCTGACCGACGGACGAACTCCTTCGCGTTCTCCGGTGGGCCACGCTGGCGCTACAGTCTGGACTGGTGGGTGAGTCCGGAAAAACGAACCGCGATCGCAGCTGCTCCGTCAGCTCGACGCCGCGTCGGCGACCCAGCCGGGGTCCTGTCCCGTCTGTTTGAGTAGGTCCGCGCGACACGCCGGGCAGTAGTCCGGCGTCTCGCTCACTGTCCGGGGGACGTACACTGCACCGTCACACTCCACGCACGCATCCTCGACGATGGTGGTACAGTCGACACAGAGGTTGAAGTCGTCGACTGTCAGCTCCCGCAGGGGTTCGAGTTGTTTATCCAGGATGTACTCGTCGATGACCGCCTGACAGTTGTGGCACGGTTGCATAACGATCCGGTTTGTTCCATGGGACCATGTCACAAGTATCTACCGACCCGGGCAACGACTGCGACCGGACTCGCTCGTGCGGTGTTGCTATGACCGAGCTTCGGACCACGGCTCATCCACAAACACGTCTCTGAGGACCGCAACCGGTAGAAAAATGACCGATGAGAGACTGACTCTGCTCGAGCGATGGGACGTCGACCGGTTTGGCGTCCCGATTACGCGCAGCCGTCGTGGACGATATCGTCGTCCGCGTTCGGACCCCGTGACTGGCCGGGGACGATAGGGTCGCCACAGGCAGCACAGGTGAGCTGGTTTCGCTGCTTCTTCTTGCCCTCGGCTTCGTCAGATGGGCCGCTCGTCGGGTCGTCGGACTCGTCGAACTCGATGCTGACCTCCTCGCTCTCGCCGGTCGTATCGACGTCCAGGGCGTCGTTGACGCCACAGTAGCCGGTGGTAGCGTTGTACCCGAACCCCAGCGCGCCGACGCCGGCCAGCAGGCCGCGCACACGTTTTCCGCTACGGAGCCAGCGAACCGATACGATACTCAGCACGGCAGCCAGGAGGAAGCGAACGAGGCGGTCGCGGCCGCCGACGTTCTTCGTGTCGTCCATACCCGAACGTCGGCCCGGACGCCCTTGTAGGTTGGGCGCCCGCTACTGGGCGAAGACGTCCTCGAAGTCGTTTCGGACGAAGTATCGTACCCAGTTGCCGTAGGTCCGGTCGGCCGGGTGGTCGGCCACCTGCTCGTAGCGAACGACGCCGTCGGTATCGATTACGTACGTCCCGGCGATGCCGGTGCGGCCGTGGCTCGTCTCCTCGGTGCCGCTGTACTGCTCGGCGACCTCGCCGTCGGGGTCGGCCAGCAGCTGGAAATCCAGGTCGAAGCGGTCGCGCATCTCGACCAGCTCCGGAACGGGGTCAGTGACCACGGGGAGGATGTCGACATCGTCGTTGAACCAGAGGTCGTAGGCGACCTCGCTGAAGGTCTGTAGCTGTTCGGCACAGAAGCTACACCAGTGGCCGCGGTTGATGAGCACGACGACGGGCCCGTCTTCGCGGCGGTCGGCAAGCGACACTTCGCCGCCGGCGGTGGTTTCGAGTGTGAACTCCGGTGCGTCTTCGTTGTGAAGGGACACACGCGTCCGTCGGCGGTTGCGCGGGATAACCGCTTGGCGGCTGTGTGGTGGGGCGGACGTTCCATCGGGGTGACCGGTCCTCCCAGCGATGCCCGGACGCCCGGACGGCCGTCGCTCGCGGACAGGACCCGCTGGCGATAGTCCCGCAGCCAGGTGGGCAGGTTATTTGGGCCGTCGTCGCCTACGTAACCATAGTCGCAGTGGGCCGTCGCCGGCGTTGTGCGACGGAACCGGAGACAGCAATGGACGAGACAGCAAAGTATCTGATACACGCGGAGATAACCGCCGCCGGCGTCGTCGAGCGCAGCGACGTCGTCGGCGCGGTGTTCGGTCAGACGGAGGGGCTGCTCGGCGACGAGCTCGACCTCCGTGACCTGCAGGACTCGAAGAAGGTCGGGCGCATCGACGTCGATATTCGCTCCGAGGGCGGCAACTCCTACGGCGATATTACGGTAGGAAGTGGGCTCGACAAGGTCGAGACGGCCATCCTCGCGGCGGCACTCGAGACCATCGAGCAGGTCGGACCCTGCAGCGCCGAAATCGTCGTCACGGATATCGAGGACATCCGGAGTGCCAAGCGCCGCACGGTCGTCGAGCGAGCGACGGAACTGCTCGCCGACTTCGACGCTGACGCTGTCCGGACCGAGGACATCGTCGAGACGGTCCGCCAGCGGGCCCGCGTCGAGGACATCACCTCCTACGAGGGACTCCCGGCTGGCCCCCGGGTGGCGGACTCGGACGCCATCGTCGTCGTGGAGGGCCGAGCCGACGTCCTCCAGCTCCTGAAACACGGCGTCAAGAACGCCATCGCCGTCGAGGGGACCGACGTCCCCGAGGCCGTCGCGGCCCTGACCCGCGAACGGACCGTCACGGCCTTCCTGGACGGCGACCGCGGCGGCGACCTCATCTTAGAAGAGCTTTCCCAGGTCGGCAAGCTAGACTACGTCGCCGTCGCGCCGCGTGGCCGCTCGGTCGAGGACCTCCCGTACGAGGCCGTCATGTCCGCCTTGCGGGAGAAGATTCCCTACGAGACCGTCGCCGACGCCGAGAGTCCCGCGGCCGCCTTCGACGCCGACGGTGGCGGCGAGGAGTCCGTAGCACTCCAGCCGGGTGCCGGAGAGGGCGACGCGGCGACCGCCGTCGCCGGCGTCGAGGGCGAGTCGACGGCGGGGGCGGCCACCGCCGGGGGCCGCCCCGATACCACGTCGGAGCCAGAGGAGTCAGTGGAGACGGCCGAGGAGAGCGATGTGGACGCCGACAGCGCCACCGACACACCGACTGTCCTCTCGGACCAAATCGACGCTGTCATCGGGACCGACAGCGACACCGTCCGCCTGCTCGACGCGGAGCTGACCGTTCTCTCGGAGGGCAACGCCACCGAGGCGGTGTCGCTCATCGAGGGCTGTGACCCGCCGCCACAGACGGTTGTCCTCGACGACATCTGCAGCCAGAAAGTGCTGGACGTCGCCGCCCAGCGCGGCGTCGAGGTCGTCGTCGCCACCGGTGACGGCGAGTACGTCAAACAGCCCACCAGCGTGCAGGTCCGGACGGTCTAGAGCTCCCGGACCAGCAACACGCCCGCCCCGCCGTCGTCGTAGTGGTCGGGCAGATCGCCCTCAACGGTGAACCCGAAACTTCCGTAGAACGACCGCACGCGCTCGTCGTCCGCACGAGCGGTGAGGCGCACCGTCTCGAACCCGCCTGTCCGCAACTCCTCGAACAGCGCCGACAGCAACGCCGAACCGTGGCCCTGGCCCTGCAGTCCGGGGGCGACGGCGAGTTCGGCGACGTAGGCGACGGGGTGGTCCGGGACCGTCAGCGTGTAGGCGATGGGCCCTTCGCCCTCGTCGAGAACCAGCACGTGGGGCGGGCCGTCGATGGCGACTGCCAGCAACTCGGGCCAGGGGTCGTCGAGGGCAGCCGACTGGATGGCTCGCAGGCGGGACTCGTCGGCATCGACGGCGGCACGAATCATATCAGACTGGTCGCCAGCGCCGCGCCGACGCCGGTCAGGGCCGCCGCCAGCGTCGCCAGCGTGTTGACGCCCTGGTTGCCGACGACGGTGCCCTCGACGGTGGCGCCGAGCACGCTGTCGACGGTCATCCCGACGAACCCACAGCCGACGATGAGCGCGGCGCCGGTCGGGCCGACGACCTCCAGGGTGGCCGCGGCGATGCCGGCGATAATGGCGGCGCCGACGAGCCCGGCGACGATGCCCTGCCAGGTAACGCCGCCGTCGGTGCCCGGTTCGACGCGTTCGAAGGTCGTGATGAGCCGCGGGTTGTCGTACAGGCCGCCGAACTCACTGGAGAAGGTGTCGGTCATGGCGGCGGCGACGGCGCCCGCGAAGGCATAGAGGAACAGCGTCGGTTCGACCGCGAGGTGGGTCGGGCTGGCGGCCCACAGCAACACCGCGACCAGGGCGACGATGGAGTTTGCGAGCACGTTCCCACTCCCGCGGGCGCCCTCGTTCTCCTCGGCGATGCCCCGGTCCTGTTTGGCCTCGTACTGGTACTTCGTCGAGAGACCACCGAGCCCGAAGAAGGTGATGAGCATGGCGAACCAGCCGTAGCCCCCGAGCACGATAGTGAGCAGGGAGAGCAAGACGCCGGTCAACATCCCCGGGAGCGAGGCCGTATCGAGCGCGTAGGCGATGTAGCCAAGCACCGCCGAGACGCCCAGTGCGACGAACACGCGCCCGGTCCCCGCGCCGGGGTCGAGTTCGAACAGGAGCCAGAGCAACAGGCCGACAGACAGCACCACGAGCGGGTCGTCGCGCTCGAAGAGGACGGAGCGAAACAGCGCGGCGACCAGGGCACCGGTGCCGGCCAGGAACAGGGCAGTCGGGAGTGCGACGCTCCCGGCCCCCGTCCGGGCCGCGATGATGGCCGCGGCGGTCCCACAGGCGAAGCCGGTGACGACGAAGCCGGCCGTCGCCACCACCTCGTCGCTGTGGAGCCGATGGGCCACGCGCTGGCCGAAGTTGCCGTAGGCGACGATGACGACGGTGGCGACGAACACCCAGACCGGCAGGCCGAACTGTATCGCGAGGAAGGCCAGACTGGCCGCCGCCAGCGCGAACGCGGCGAGCCCGTAGAGCCGGCCGTCCTCGTAATCGCCCGGCCGGGCGAAGATATCGAACATCGGCGTGTCGGGGCCGATGGCGAACATGGCGAAAAAGGCGACCACGAGGAAGGGCGCGGTCGCGGCGACAGTCGCGACGGCGGGCGATGTGAGCCCGGCAGCGACCGGCACGGCAAAGGCCAGTGTGCCGACCGCGGCGAACGCGCCCGCCCGTCGGACTGTGGTTGTCACGTGCCGCCGGTATCCCCGAGAGGCACTTACTCTTTCCGAACTTCCCGGGCTAGGAACTGTTTGTGATTCTGAACTGAACGCTGTCAAGAGGCGGAACATCCCTGCGACCGCGTACAGCATCATGGACAGCCAGAAAGCCCCGCTTGGCTCCGGTCGAGGGCTTCGCTGCGCGCGCTCGCCCCGCTCGCGTGCTTGCGTCAGCCGTCTTCCCGGAGCCAACCGCCCCTTTCAGTCCCACCCGCACTGTTTGACCAACCGGCTACGGGTGGGACTGAAAGGGGCGACCTGTTCGACGGCGTTCACGAGAGCGAAGCTCTCGTGCAGCCCATCAGAAATCTCCGATTTCTGAGGACGGCGGGCGAAGTAAGCACTGGACCGAGCGAACGGAGTGAGCGAGGGAAGAGCACAGCGAGCCCCCCGAGTCGAACAGGTCGGGGCTTTCTGGCTGTTCGCACTGCTGTCACTATTCTTTCCGGTGAAGGTGTCCGGGACTGCTTCGAGGACCGTGAGCTTTAGGCGAGCGGTCGCTGTAGCGGTGAGCGTGGGTCTGTACGAACGGTATCTCGCGCTCCGACTCCGGCGGAGCGACGCCGACCTCCCGGAGACGGTCGCCGTAGTCATCACCGAGCGGGACCTGCTGACCGACGGAGCCTACACCACCCTGGAGCGCTTTTTCGAGTGGGCAGTCCGGCACGGCGCCGAGACGGTCGTGGTCTACGTCAGCGTGCTGGACGAGGAGGTGGTGCCGACGCTCCGGCGGGAGCTGTCGGACCTCCGTGCGCCGACCGACGTCGCCGTCCGCGGGCCCGGGGACCAGCGGGCCGCCGCCGCGCCCATCCAGATTTCCATCGGACTCGGGGGTCAGTCGGAGTTCGCGACGGCGGTCCGCAAGCTCGCCGAGGCCGTCGACGCCGGCGAGCTCACGCCCGAAGACATCGACGAGGCGGCCGTCGAGGAGCATCTCGTCTTCCCGACGGCGCCAGACCTGGTCATCAAGACCGGCGCAGAGCGGCTCTCGGATTTCATGATATGGCAGTCGGTGTACTCGGAGCTGTATTTCACCGACGTGAACTGGCAGAACTTCCGCCAGCGGGATTACCTGCGGGCGCTGCGGGATTATCAGGAACGCCAGCGGAGATTCGGCCGATAGGCCGAAGCATGCTGACCTCCGGTCAGCAGCGGTTTGGCCGGTGAGCGCAGCGAGCCGTCCAAACGCCGAGAGACGAATTTTGTGAGTCTCTCGGTAGTTCGGTCGATAGACCGAATCCTACTGAGCTTCGCTCAGGAACGGTTTGGCCGGTGAGCACACCACGCCGTCTTACCGCCGATACGTGAACGAGGTGCGGTTCTCGGTTGTTCAGTCTCCGGCTGGGCTGGAGCGAACACGGCCACCCGAACGGCTGTCCACGGATAGCGACGGGAAATCGTTATCCGGATAGCGGCCGCGGCTCCGACTGTGGCCCGTCTCCGACCGCTCTACCGTCGCCTGGACGCCTGGGTTCGGAACCGCTCGCGGACCGGATACGCTTTGCTCGGGGGCGTGACCAGCGGGACGGCTGTGTTGCTGCTCGGCTGGCTCCTGGCCGAACCGGTCGTCTTCGAGGCCGTAACGATGGCTGTCACGATGGCCGTCGTCCAGTACGCGATGTATCCAACCGAGGCGGACTGAGCGGCGCTCAGTCGGCCACCGGCTCGATGTCGTCCTCGACGGCCGCCCGTTCCTTGCTCGGCAGGGCGTCACAGAACCGACCCAGGACCTGCCGTGCCTTGGAGAGCTCGGCGTCCTCGACGGCCTGGACGAGTGACACAGCGCGACGGGCGCGGGTGGTGCGCCAGGAGGCCTCGCGGTTCTGGTAGGTCCGAATCGCCCGAAGGAAGTCGATTTTCCGGAATTCGGGCCAGTAGGGCGTACAGAAAAAGGTCGCGGCCTCGTTGCCGTTGGCGTGCCACGGGAGGAAATTCGAGGTGCGTTCGTCACCGCCGGTCCGGACGATGAGGTCTACGTCGCAGGTAGGGCCCTCGTAGAGACAGCGTTCGACGGTGTCGGCGTCGATGTCCTCGGGGTCGAGCTCGCCGGCGTCGACGGCCTCGGCGATGTCACGGGCCGCCCCGAGCAGCTCGGCGCGGCCGCCGTAGGCCAGCGCGACGTTGAGGTTGAGGCGGTCGTACTGCGCGGTTCGCCGTTGGGCGTAGTCGATGGCTCCGCGGACCCGCTCGGGGAGCATCTCCGTCTCGCCGATGGCCCGGATACAGACCTCGGCCTCGTGGACGCGGTCGGCGTCGGCGAAGTTTCGGAGTTTCTCCTCGACGAGGTCGAAGATGTACTCGCGCTGTTCCTCGGGTCGGTCGAAGTTCTCGGTCGAGAAGGTGTACAGCGTCACCTCGTCGATGTCGAGTTCGTCACACCAGTGGAGCATCGCCTCGGTTGTCTCGGCACCCTCGCTGTGGCCCTGGGTCGTCTCGACGCCCTGCTTGCGGGCGTAGCGTCGGTTCCCGTCCATGATGACCGCGACGTGGCTGGGTGTTCCCGATAGTTCCCGCTGTAGCAACCGCTCGTAGGCCGCGTACCCCCACCGTTCGATCCGCTCTCGCATCACCCGAAGCATATCAACGAGCCGATAAGGCGTTTGTGGCTTGGGCGCGGGCGTGCGAACCGCCCACATAGATTTATTAGGCGCGGGTGAGAACTCGAAAGCGCAATGGCGACCGGTACGGTAGACTTCTTCAACGACACTGGCGGATACGGCTTCATCGACACAGAGGACTCCGACGAGGACGTCTTCTTCCACATGGAGGACATCGAAGGTCCTGACCTCGAGGAGGGGCAGGAAGTCGAGTTCGAAATCGAACAGGCGGACAAGGGTCCGCGCGCGAAGAACCTCACGAGGCTATAACGATGGCGACAGGCAAAGTCGATTTCTTCAACGACACCGGCGGGTACGGCTTCATCGATACCGAGGACGCTGACGAGGACGTCTTCTTCCACATGGAGGACGTCGGCGGTCCAGACCTCGAAGAGGGTCAGGAGGTCGAGTTCGACATCGTCCAGGCCGACAAGGGGCCGCGAGCCGAGAACGTAACGCGGCTGTAGCAGCGAGAGTCAGAGACGCGGGCTCGTTCGAGCCCGCCCCACCAATCCGAAGCCCATTAGGACGTGCCCGGCAAGCCACGGGTATGAGCGACGGCGACGCACTCGACGAGGACCTCTATCGGCGAACCAAGCAACTGCTGGAACCCGGTGAGATACAGCTCAACGGCGCGGTGGTCCATACGGAGTACGACAACAGCGAGGAGATAGAGATGATGCAGGCGACCATCGACGTCGGCGAGATAATCGCGGAAGGCTACGGGATGGACCCAACCGACACGTTCGTCTACTCTGGCAGCGACGACCCGCAGTTCTCCTCGAACCAGCACCAGGGGCTCACGCTGGACGACGAGGAGTTCGTCTGGGAGTGCCAGCAGCTGCTGCGCAACGGCTCGTTCGACCTCGTCTTCTACTACGAGGCCAGCGCCGACCACGAGGCCATCCTCGACGCTATCGAAAACGACGGGTTCGCTGTGACGGGCGTTCGCGGGGACTAGTACCGCGTCAGTCGGGGAGCCGTTCCTGGCAGTTGTGGCAGTAGGTGTAGTCGGGGCCGTTGGCGGCGCCACAGATGCCACAGCTGGTCGCTTCGACGGCGGCCTGCTCGAAGTAAGCGTTCAGCTGGCCGGTGTCGGGGCCCGTGCGCTGGCCGCTGAACTGCTCGACGAGCGTGTCGTGGGCGGCGTAGTCCATGAGGCGGAACATGAGGACGAAAAAGAGCGGCGCACCGACCAGTACGAAGCCGTAGACCAGCAATCGAACGGCCAGCTCCGTGGTGGAAATTGCCACATCTCTCCTAGGGCGGCCAGCGTCGTAAAATTTGCAGGCTCGCTCCCGCGCCGTTTTTATTCGCCGAGTCCTGACCGTCCCCTATGACTGACGAGCTCGGGCGGGTAGACCGCGCGATTCTCAACGCCTTCCAGGGGGGGTTCCCCGTCGTTTCCCGGCCATTCGAGCCGGCCGCCGCGGCACTGGCCGACCACGATATCGACATTACGGGCGCGGAGCTGCTCGAACGGGTCCAGGACCTGGACGAGCGGGGGGTGCTCAGCCGCTTTGGCGCGCTCATCAACGCCGAGGAAATCGGCGGGACGGCGACGCTGGTCGCGACCCACGCTCCCGAGGACAGCTACGACGACCACGTCGAACTCGTCAACGCCCATCCGGAGGTCGCCCACAACTACGAGCGCGAACACCCCTATCTCAACATGTGGTTCGTGCTCAGCGTGGTCGACGAGGACCGCGTCGAGGAAGTACTGGCCGAGATAGAGGCCGAGACCGGCGAGCCGACCTACAACTTGCCCAAACAGCAGGAGTTCCACGTGGGAGCGAAGTTCCCCGTCGAGGGGCCACAGACCCAGGCCGTCGACTGCAGCGACGCCGGCCCGGCCGTCGAGCCGACCGACCACCGCTCCCTGACGCCCGAGGAACTCGACCTCGTGCTGGAGATCCAGGGCGGGCTCCCCATCACCGAGACGCCCTACGCCGACGTGGCCGACGCCATCGGTGCCGACACCGAGTGGGTCATCAGTACTATCAAGCGGTTCAACGAGGAGGGGAAGGTCCGCCGCGTGGGGGCCATCCCGAACCACTACGCGCTGGGCTACTCGGAGAACGGGATGACCGTCTGGGACGTGCCCGACGAGGTCATCGACGAGGTGGGGCCGGCCATCGCCGAATTCGACTTCGTGACCCACTGCTACGAGCGCCCGCGTCACGAGGGGGTCTGGCCGTACAACTTCTTCGCGATGACTCACGGCCGCAGTGAGGACGAGAGCGAGCAGCGCATCCAGCAGGTCCACGACCGGATGACGGAGTTCTGGGACGTCGAGGAGGACGACTGGGACACGCTGTTCTCGACGCGTATCCTGAAGAAGACGGGTATCAGACTGGACGAGCGCGCGGAGGCCAACGCCGACGCCGCTGGGGACTGATGATTCCGCTCCTCCACGACTTCACGGGCGAGACGGTGCTGGTCTTCGGCGGCGGGCCGGTCGGCGCCCGGAAAGCCCGCCGCTTCGGGGCCGAGGCCAGCGTGGTCGTCGTCAGCCCCGACTTCGCCGACCGGGACTTCGGCGCGGCCGAACTCGTCCGGGAAGCGCCCGACGCCGACGGCGTCAGGACGTGGGTCGACCGGACCGACCCGGCGCTGGTGGTCGCGGCCACGGACGACGCCGAGCTGAACGCGGTCGCTGAGACCGCCGCCCGCGAGCGGGGTGCCCTGGTCAACCGCGCCGACGACCACGGCGAGCAGGACGTCGGTAACGTCGTGGTCCCAGCCACGGTCCGGTCGGACCCGGTGGTGATGGCCGTCGCCACGGGCGGGCACTCGCCCGCGCTCTCGAAACATCTGCGGGAGTCGTTCGAAGACCAGTTCGCCGACGCGGGAGAAATGGCCGAACTGTCCGGAAAGCTCCGCGAAGAGTTGAAGTCCACTGACATGACGCCAACAGAACGTCGTGATGCGGTCAGAACGGTGGTCAGATCCGACGAGGTTTGGAAGGCTTTAGATAGTGGCAGGTCCAAGGCACGACAAGTAGCAGCAGACGTGATTGGATACCAAATGGGTGATACGTCGTGAGACAGGATAACGGGGTTATCGTCGGCGTGTGTGTGAGCCACGAGCACGCCAGCGTCGACCAGCTGGAGACGGCCGCTGCCGACAGCCAGCGCCACGCCGTCGAGTCCCTGCTCACCGAGCCCGGCATCTCGGAGGCCTTTGCCCTCCAGACGTGCAACCGGACCGAGGGGTACGTCGTCGCGCCGGACCACGAGACGGGTCTGGAGGCACTGGAGCTCTTCACACGGGCCGTCACCGACGAGGTCGTCGTCGAGATGGGCCACGAGGCCAGCCTGCGCCACCTCATGCGGGTCGCGGCCGGCCTCGAATCCATCGTGCTGGGCGAGGACCAGATTCTCGGCCAGCTCCGGGACGCCTACGAGGACGCCCGCGGGGTCGGCGGTATCGGAACGCTCCTCGAGGACGGTATCACCAAGGCCATCCACGTCGGCGAGCGCGCCCGGTCGGAGACGGCCATCAACGAGGGGGTCGTCTCGCTGGCCTCGGCCGCCGTCCGGCTGGTCGACCGCGAGTGCTCACTGGAGGGGGAGACAGCCCTCGTCGTGGGTGCCGGCGAGATGGGCCAGCTAGCAGCGAAAGCCCTCGCCGAACGAGTCGACCGGGTTATCGTCGCGAACCGCACGGTCCCACACGCCGAACACGTCGCCGAGACCGTCGACACAGAGGCCAGCGCGGTGGCGCTCGACGCGATAGAGGCCGCCCTCGCTGAGGCCCGCGTCGTCGTCTCGGCGACCGGGTCCAACGGCCAGGTGTTCGACGTGGGCGCTTTCGCCGACGCGGGCGAGACGGCCGTCGTCGACATCGCCCAGCCCCGTGACGTGCCTGCGGGGGCCGACCGGCTCCCCTCCGTGACGGTGTACGACCTCGACGCGCTGGAGTCGGTGACCGCCGAGACCAGGCAACAGCGCCAGCGGGCCGCCGAGGCCGTCGAGGCCTTAGTCGACGAGGAGTTCGACCACCTGCTGACCCAGTACAAACGCAAGCGGGCCGACCGCGTCATCTCCGCGATGTACGAGAGCGCCGAGCGGGTGAAAGCGGCCGAACTCAACACCGCGATGGCTCAGGCCGACTTCGACGAGGGCCAGCGCGAGGTGCTGGAAGCGATGGCCGACTCCATCGTCTCCCAGCTGCTCGCGGCCCCGACCAAGAGCCTGCGCGACGCCGCCGAGGAGGACGACTGGGAGACCATCCACACCGCGCTCGAACTGTTCGACCCCGACTTCGGGCCCGAACCGCCCGAGTTCGTCGAGGGGATGAACATCGAGGACATCCCAGAAGGGATGCGCGACGACATCCCCCCGGCAGTGCTCGAACAGCTGGCCGACGACTAGCTGTAGCCGGTGTTTCCTTTGACGCGAGTGGACTCCCTCTGAACAGCTATAGATACCCTGAAACTACCGGCAGCTACACTGCCGACAGCCAGAAAGCCCCGCCGGTCTGGACTCGGGGGACTCGCTGTCGTCCGAGAGAGCGAAGCTCTCTCGTGATGAACGAAAGGCGTTGTGCGCCTTTCGAACCACGCGCGCTCACTTCGCTCGCGTGCTAGCGTCGTCCGCCTTCGTCCAGACCGCCGCCCCTTTCAGTCCCGCCCATGCTGGCTGACCAACCGGCTACGGGTGGACTGAAAGGGGCGAACCGTTCGACTCGGCGGGCGAAGTAAGCACCGAGGGAGCAATGCGACCGAGGCGCGCAGCGAGCTCGTTCGAAAATCTTCGATTTTCGTGATGACGAAAGACGGCTTTGCCGTCTTTCGAACCACCCCCGAGTCGAACGGTTCGGGGCTTTCTGGCTGTTAGCACTATGGTTCTCTCAGTCGAACACAACAATTCCTAGCGGCCAAACCACTTTGAGGCTGGCAGGCCACCTGCCGGTATGGCAGACCTGCTTTCCGACGACGAGATAAGCGACCAGCTTCCCGCGGCGTGGGACCGCGAGGGCGACGAAATCGTCCGCGTCTACGAGTTCGACGACTATCTCGGTGCCTCGGGCTTTCTCGCCGCCGCCGCGGGCGTCGCCGAGGACGCCTGGCATCACCCCGAGATGACCGTCCGCTGGGGGGAGTGTGAGGTACGGCTGACGACCCACGACGCCGGCGGTATCACCGGCAACGACATCGACATGGCCGAACGGCTGGACAACGTCTACGAGTAGCGTGGTCGCCCACGACCCGGCCGGGACGGGGGCCCGGTACGTCTTCCGCGTGACCGTCCGGCTCGACCCCCTGCCAGGCTACCGCGCCGACCCCGACACGTTCGAGACCGTCCTCTCCAGAGCGGCCGACCCACCCGTCGAGGACGGCTGGCTGTTCTTCCGGGACACGCTCTGGCGCGGCGAACTCGGTGACGCCGCCCACGGTCGTCGGCTGGCCGAGGACGCCCTCGAGGTCCCGGTCGAGTCGGTAACGTTCAGCGAACTCCGGACGAGCGAGGCGTATCTCGACGACCTGAAAGCCGCTATCGCCGAAGAACTCGACGCGTTCAACGCCGAGAACGTCTCGGAGGTGCTGAAGAAGTATCTGGGGAGTTCGATTCACGTTACGTAGGGGCAGAAAGGCTTTACACGCGACTCCCCTATCTATCGCTCCAATGGCAGAGTACGACTTCTGGCTGTTCGACCTCGACGGGACGCTCGTCGACGTCGACCCGGCGTACCCGGTCGACGTGATGGAGCGGGTCGGCGACCGGCTCGGCCAGGGGTTCAGCGAGCGGGAGGCCGCGCTGCTGTGGTACGGCCAGGGTGAAGCTCGACGCAGCCTGCTGGCCGAGCGCGAGGTCGACCCCCAGCGGTTCTGGGATATCTTCCACGAGGAGGAAGACCCGCTCGCCCGTGCCGAGGCGACCTATCTGTACGACGACGTCGAGACCTTCCTCAGCGAGCGAACGGAGCCCGTGGGGCTGGTCACCCACTGTCAGGAGTATCTGACCGGGCCGATTCTCGACGGGCTGGACATCGGCGACTGGTTCGACACCGTCGTCTGCTGTGACGACGACATCGGCTGGAAACCGGACCCGGACCCGGTCCACCGCGCGATGGCCGACCTCGGTGTGGGCCACAACGGTCACACCGGCGTCCTCGCCGGCGACAACCCGGGCGACATCGGTGCCGCCTGGAACGCCGGTCTCGACGGTATCCACGTCGAGCGCGACTCGCCGCTGTCGAAAGACCGCTGTGTCAGGGGCGACCACCGGGTCAGGTCGCTGCGAGAGCTGTAGCGTCCTCGGTGTGTGTGTGGGAAAAAAGCGGGTCGTGGACGGTCCAGCCCTAGCCCTGACTGCTCGCTTCCGCTTCGGCCTCGTCGAACCAGCTCGGCTGGGTGACGTCGGTACTGGCGTCCGTGCTCAGGTTGTAGCGCATCGTTGCCCCGCCTTCGGGTGATTCGGTCTCGATGCTCGCGTCGTGCATCACGCCGTCAGGGCCGACCACGAGCCGCCCCGACGCCGCGGTGGCGTTCTCCAGCGCCGGTGCGTTGTAGTCGGACTCCTGTAACGCGGTCTGGTTGATGGCGCTCGACTCGAACACGTACGCCTCTTCACCGTCGACAGTCGTCGTGCCGGCCGTCTCCCACTCCATCAGTCCAAGATAGTCGATGTACATCACTGGGATGAGGAATCTAATTCTCGTTTCGAACGAGAGGCTGCTCTCGTTGTTCCCGTACGAGATCTCACCGCTGGTGGTGTTACGCTTCGCGTAGGTCTCGTCTTCGGTAATGTAGTACTCCAATTTGCTGCTCGTACTCGTTTCGTTTATCACCATCAGCGTCTGCTCACTGTCGTTTCGGAGCGTGAAAGTAAACCGGCCCTCGGTTGCGGGGCCGGAGAGCTCGAAGTCGGTCGGCGAATCGAACACCTGGTCGCCGCTTGCGTTAACTAGCGCAGAAGTGTTGGTCACCTCGCCGTTCGAGACGCCCGGGAGGCTGTTGAAGCCGTCACCGGTGGTGGTACTGTTGTCGTCACCGGTGTCCATATCGCCGTCGTCACCGGTGTCCGTTTCCGTCCCGGACTCCGTCCCCATCTCCTCGCTGGGGGTGGTGTCGCTCATGGTGTCTGTCCCCGTCTCGGTCTGGTCGTCGCCCATCTCCGTCGTCGGCGTCGAACCGGTGTCACCCGTGCTACAGCCGGCCAGGGCGACCATACAGACGACCAGAACAGCGATTCCTTTTCGCATTATTTCTATACTCAGTCAAGGTTGATAAAAAAATTTCACAATGAAATTTTCCGGTAATAGTCACAGCATTCGCCTGAATCGGGCGGACAGATAGCGGCGCTGACCGTCGGGTCAGTGGCACCGGGGAATCGGTTCGGTCCCCCTGCCTGGCCCGGTCTTCAATCGGAAAAATGTCCGCTAAAGGGCCAGCGCGTAACTTCAGGAACTGGACGACTCGGCTTGCGCTTCGGCTTCGTCGTACCAGTCGGGCTGCGTAACCGTGATGCTCTCGCTGGTATCGAGCGTGAACGTCATCGTTGCCGAATCTTCCGTGGTCGATATGTTCATCTGTCCGCTCCGGATGATGCCATCGCTGTCGACGGTCACACGTGCATCGACCGTGGTGTTCGACGACCTGAAAGAGGAGTTTTGCCTCTCGGCCGCGGTGTCGTTTATCGAACTCGATTCGAGGACGTAGCGCGGCTCACCGTCGACGGTCGTTGTGCCCGCAGTTTCCCACTCCATGACCTCGAAGGTACTCACGTAAATGCTGGGGACGAACAGCACGAAACTAGCGAAACGCTGTTCTCCGTAGGTGGTCTCGCCCGTCGTGGTGTTTCGCTTGGCGTCGGTCCCGTTGTGGACATAGTAGATCGTTTTCCCGCTCTGATTCGTCGTCGAGATTTCGTAGAGCTGCGATTTGGTGTCGTTCCGATAACCAACTGTGTATCCGCTGTTTTTCTCCTCCGCGGAGAAGTCGAAGTCCACGTACCCCGACAACCCCTCACCGTAGAAAGTGTCAAGAAGCGAGGAAACATTCGTGACCTCGCCGTTCTCGACGCCGTCGAGGTCGTTGATGGAGCCCTCCATCGTGGGTGCCGATTCGTTCGAGTCCGCCGTCCCCGTCGCTGTCGGTGTCCCACCGGTTCCGCCGGTGTTACAGCCGGCCAGAAGCACCGTTAGGACAACCAGGATAGTCGCAATTTTTCGCATGGTACCACGTGCCGTATAATATATAATAGATGTTACGGCATCCCGAACCCCACGTTGGGAATCGGTTCAGGTCGGTGCTGAACCGCTGTGGGCCGTCGCTACTCGGCCGCTGCCGTCGCTTCGTCCTCGTCGTACCAGTCGGGCTGTGAGACGGTGATGCTCTCGCTGGTATCGAGTGAGAAAACCATCTGAATTGACATATCCTCGCTCGATATGTCGAAGTCCCCGCTCCGGATGATGCCATCGCTGTCGACGGTCAGGCGTGCGTCGACCGTCGTGTTCGACGACCTGACGGAGTAGTTCTCGTTCTTGGCCGCAGTGTCGTTAACCGAATTCGATTCGAGGACGTAGCGCAGTTCGCCGTCGACAGTCGTGGTTCCGGCAGTTTCCCACTCCAAGGTTTCTGCTTGGGATGTGAGTGCCTGGACGTACAACAGCGGGAACTGCGGGATGTACACTTTTCCGTAGGTGACCTCGCCCGTCGTCGTGTTTCGCTCGGCGTCGGTCCCGTTGTGGACGTAGGTAACCGTCTTCCCGGTCTGATTCACATCCGAAAACTCGTAGAGCTGGGCGTTGGTGTCGTTCCGATAGCTGACGGTGATGCTGGCGCTCTCGTTCTCTGTCGAGCTCTCTGTTGAGAAATCTAGGTCCGCGTGCCCCGACAACCCATCCTGGTTGAAGGTCTCAAGCAGCGCGGAGATGTTCGTTACCGCGCCGTTCTCGACGCCCGCCAGGTCGTTGACGGTCGTGTTCCCTATCGTCGGTGCCGATTCGTTCGAGTCCGCCGTTCCCGTCGCTGTGGGAGTTCCACCAGTTCCGCCGGTGTTACAGCCGGCCAGCAGGACGGTCAGTACCACCAAAACGGTCGTTATCGTTCGCATCTACAGCCACGTTTCAGACACGCTGGCATAAATTTTCCCCATCTAAATCACGGAATATAGTCCCAGTCCTCGACCGTGGCGGTATCACCGGCACCGGGGTCGGGCTCTTCGGCCGGCGCCGTCACCCAGCCGTCGGCCCGCGTCGCGGTCGCCAGGTCGGTCCCCGACAGCGGCGTCGCCGCACTGTCCTCGAGCGCGACCGGGACGAACGACCGGACGGCGGGGTCCGTTTCGAGTGAGTCGGCCAGCGTCGCCTGACGGGTCGGGTGGTCCGACAGCGGTGCGTCGCCAAAGCCCTTCAGCAGGGGCCGAAGCAGCTGGACCGCACCCACGCGAGCGGCGACGGGCGACTCCGGCAGCAAGAGGACGGGCCGGTCCTGGACCACGGCCAGCCCCGTTTCGCGGCCAGGTGCGATGGCGACGCGGTCGGCGACGATGTCGCCCAGTTCGCGGACTACCTCGCGCACCGTATCGCCCGGCTCGGTGCCGGTCAGAACCACGACGTCCCGCGTGAGGTCGCGCTGGACGGCCATCCGCAGGGCGGGGGCGTCGTCGGCGACGGCGTTGCGGTAGGTCACCTTGCCGCCCCACCGGTCGGCGTACTGGGCGAGCGTGAATCCGGCCGTCTCGACCCGCTCGTCCGGGCCGGCGTCGTACTCGACGAGCCCGTCGCCGGTCGGGACGATGCCGACCTGCGGACGCTGTCGGGCGAGTACCTCGTTCACGCCCGCGGCCTTCAACAGCCCCAGGTCGGCGGGTCGGAGCTGGTGGCCACGCTGGAAGACGGTGTCGTCGACGCCGACGTCGGCGCCGGAAATCCGGTCGTTGGCCGTCGCGTCGGTCGCCAGCACGCGCCCGACCGCGACCGACAGCGGGATGCGGTCGGTCCGGTCGACCGGCACCGCGTAACTGCCAAGCTGGCGGCGAGCGGTCTCCAGCGTACACTCCTCTACGTCGGTCGGCGAGGCCCCGGCCATATTCGCTGTTGGCGCTACTGGGGCAAAAGCGTCCGGAGTCCTGGGATGGGTTCACATATACCGACAACGCTTTTGATTCGGCCAGACGGTCCCGAAGATATGGTCCTCCCGCAGCTCGTCGCCCTCGGTGCCCTCGCCGTCGGTGGCTACTTCTGTTACACCGGCGGCCGTCGACTCCAGACCGTCTTCCACATCCTCCGGAACGACCCCCTGCCCGTGCGCGACCTCCACGGCCACCGCGGCCCCGTCGAGATAGAGGGCCGGGCCGTCGAGGGCGACGCCGGCACCGTCGAGGCACCCTTCACCGGCTCGCGCTGTCTGGCCTACACCTACGAGGTCGAAGAGCTTCGCCAGTCGGGCAAGACCCAGTCCTGGAAGACGCTGGACACCGGGATGGGCGGCGTCGACTTCGTCGTCGACGACGGCACCGGGCGGGTGGTCGTCAATCCCGACGGCGCGGACATCCACCTCGAATCGCACTCGGTGACGATTCCGCCCAACACCGAGTTGCCCGAGCGAATCGCCCAGTACGTCGCCGAAAACGAGAACGTCGACCCGCAGGACCGGGTGATAGACCTGAAGATAACGCAGTTCGAGGTCGGTAACAACCAGCGGTTCACCGAGCGCCGCCTCGACGTCGGCGAGACGGTGTACGTCTACGGGCAGGCGACACGGGGGCCATCCGCCGAGTGGGGGAGCAACCTCGTCGACGCGCTCGTGGGCGACGGAGCGGGGACGCCGGTGTTCGTCATCTCCGATACCGACGAACGCGGGACGGCGTGGCGAATCGCTCGTGGCGGGCTCTGGCGGGCCGGGCTGGGTCTCGCTCTGGTCGCGGCCGCCGTGGGACTCACACTCTCGGCGCTCGTGTGAGAATCCGATAGACTCCATCTCACACACTGAAAACGCTTTTATACGACTTGACTGGCTTGAACGTATGGGCCTTCCGGAGCACATTTTGGCCACCGTCTTCGCTAGCGACCCCAAGCCTTTCTTCTTCCAGCTCGTGTGCCTCGCCGGTGTCGCCCTCGGCCTCCACATCTGTTACAAAGCTTTTCGCCGACTGACTCGTGTGTACCCGATACTCAGCAACGACCCGCTGCCGGTGGCGCAACTCCACGGTCACCGCGGTCCCGTCGAGATCGAGGGACAGGCCGTCGAGGGCGACGACGGCACCGTCGAGTCGCCCTTGACCGGAACCCGCTGTCTGGCCTACAGTTACAAGCTCGAGGAATACGTCCGGGAAGGAGGTAACCGGAAGTGGGCGACGGTCGGAGCGGGGATGGACGGTGTCGAGTTCGTCGTCGACGACGGCACCGGACGGGTGGTCGTCGACCCCAACGGCGCGGATATCAATTGCCAACCTCACTCGGAGCGGGTCAGGTCCGGACGCGAGCCACCCAACGTCAGCGACGCCGTCGAATTCATCGACTCGAGTGAGAAAGTATACGGGTTCACCTACCGCAGAACACTCACAGATGATGTCGTCGAATCCGTGGACTCGAATGAGAAAGCGTTCGGGTTCAGCGAGCTCAAACAACCCACAGACGATGCCGACGAACCACTCCGGCTAATCCGGGACAACAAACAGCGATACACCGAGCGCCGTCTCCACCCGGGCGACGATGTACACGTCTACGGGCAGGCCCGACGCGGGCCGTCCGTCGAGTGGGGGAGTAGCCTCGTCGACGTGATGGTGGGCGACGGCGACGAAGCGCCGATGTTCGTCATTTCGGACACGGACCAGGGAGGGGCGGCGCGGCGAGTCGCCTGGCGGGGACTCCGGAAAGCGGGGTTCGGACTGCTCATCACCCTGTGGTTGGGTGGATTTTTCGTCCTGCTAATGTGATTGTTCTACGACCGGCTCATCGCGCCGATTACAGCCTCTATCGTACTTTCGGAGATATTCACCAAGGTCCGAAACCACGCTCTAACTCATCGCTTCGGACGAGGCAGTTCGCCTCTACCTGCGTGCCCGTCAGAACGAAGTAACCGACGCGACCAGCGACCCCTACCGGAGTACAAACTCGAAAAGTTCGTAGAGGGGTGCGGGACGGAAGACGTAGCGAATCTGAACCGGCTTTCGGGGGTGACCTGCTCCGGTTCCAGCAGTACCGTGCCCAAGACCTGAACAACGTTTCGCTCGAAGGCCAACTCAACGCTCTATGTACCCGGAAATACTTGACGACGGCGTCGAACAATCATATATCCAGAAGCAGGACGAATTCCCGGAAGCCAATATACCTGAATACGAGGCCACCTGCTTGCCGAACTCGAAGACAAGCGCAGTCGAGAATTTACCGAGCAAAGAACAAAATTGGCCGTCGCGTTGGCTCGTCTTATCGGGGATATTGACTGACGAAATGGCCTTCAATCAGTGTCCGAAAAATGACAACAAGGGTGTTTAAGATATAAACCACCATGGTCATTCCTTCGCGGCAATTCTACCCAGAGAATCGGACAATCACAGAGGGCGGGGGGGGTCAAGGGATTTAGGGTTACAGGTGAATCGCGCGACTCCTAAATCGCTTATATCGATTCTTCGTCTTATTCCATGAACGTGGTCAATTAATGACAAAAATGACACAATTCTTAACAGGATTTCGGAACAGTAATTGTACCATCTGGTATAAGCGGATACCATGTTGAGTGAAATAGAGAATATATTCGCCCGTCTTGGGTTCTACTCGCTCTTATTGGGGTTGGTGGTAGGAATTGGCATTTTGATTCCTACTATTGGAATATCCCCTATCTGGATGATATCAGCATTTGTAATTGGGTTCGTATTTTTAATTTCAAGTTATGGTATATTCCGTCTCCAGATTTCTTCTACAGAATCGAGAGAAGATATACTGTGGTGTATATTACTTTCTCCAATCGTTCTGTATATTCCTTTGAACTTAATTCTCATGTATGTCGGATTAGTACAACAACCGAGATTGCAGGATTTTGGGGCCTACTATAATGGTGCTGTTCGATTCCTTAACGGCGCTCCACTTTACCAAACGACCCAAGAAATTCCTTCTATACAGGCAGAGATTTCCGGGGATATGCCGTACCTTTATCCACCTATTTTTATATTATTGTTTGTCCCTTTTACTGTTTTACCGGCCACAGCTGCCGGTTTGGTTTGGGATATATTGGTACTTGTGTTCCTTGTCTGGTCAGTTTCAAAATTAGTTTCCACATTCACTGTGAATATTACGGATAGCAGCCGAGTTCTGTTATATCTATCTGTTATATCTTTTGCGCCAACAATAACTTGGATTAAAGCGGGGCAAGTATCTGGCCTACTGACTGGATTACTTTGTTTATCAGGTGCTGCTCTTCGCACAAAACGGGATGGTCAAAGTGGTATGCTTACGACACTTGGTAGTGCTATTAAACCTTTTTATGCAACAAGTGGTGCACATTTACTTCGGAGTCGTAAACGTTTATTTTCTTCTCTATGGACGGGTCTTTTTGTTCTTCTGTTCGGGTTGCTGATATTTGGATTAGAGAGCCACGTGGAATACCTAAATATTCTTATAGGAGGGAAAGGATGGGAGTCCACAACACTGGAGCCAAATAAGTGGAACGCCGGTCACTTCAACCCCTTTTTCCTATTGGGTTCACTAAAACACCTCCCAAGAATCATCCTCGTTTTTATTACAATTGGATTGGCATTGCATTCAAACGAGTCAAAGATACCAATTGAGTATATTTTCGCACTTGGTGTGGCCATTGTCCCGATAGCAGGGCCAACGACAAACACACTTGCCTTGAGTACGGCTATCCCGGCTATCGTAATGGTTGGATTTTATGAAATGGAAAACGATGGGGATTTTCCAAAACTGCTAATCGTTAGTGCCCTTCTCATACATATCCATCCCTACACAATTGAATTCGTTAGTAAGTTTGGCCCCCGAATTTATCCAGAAATCGAACGGATAACTCCGATTATCCCACTTCTTCAACCTGCACTCTATGGGATGGCACTATTGATAGGATACATAATATCCCAGTCGTGGGAAAATGCTTCAGGCGTGTCTTTAGTTGGTTGGATTCGGAGAGGCTTCTGACCCCTCCGTCTGGTCCCCCGTGCGCCCCCCATGCCTCACTTACTTGAGCGGACATCTAATCCATCTGAATAGTAAGCAGGCCAGAAGATAGATGCAGACAGAACGAGATAGCACACATTATGTTAGAACTTTACTCTCGGGCCCTCACACGGCTTCAAAACGGTGGGATTCGAGGCCTTGCCGTTGGCACACGTCAGTTTCTTAATTACAAGTTACGGCCCTATTACTGGCAAATTCGCCACCTATCCAGTAACGAGACAATAACTATTTCAACAAATGACATTGAGGTAGAATTTGTTACAAAAAATTGGCGTGAAACAAAGCGTTGGGAGACCCTTATGGGAGAGAGAGAGGTATTGGAAACACTCGTATCCGAGGTTAGGTCAGATGACACTGTGTGGGATATTGGAGGCAGCTGGGGGATGTTTACGACGCCGCTGGCCGCAACTGGTGCAGATGTCTCCGTGTTTGAACCAGTCCCCGACCGAGCGAATAAAATCAAGCGGAATCTCTCTCAAAATGATCTATCGGCAACCATTAACCAATTCGCACTTGGAGCAGAACGTAAGGAACTAACAGTAGCAATTGAAGGGAAGAACCCGGGAGGCTTGACCGAGAGCGATGGTGCAATTCAAACGGCTGTTCGACCGGGCGATTCCGTTGTTAATGAATCGCGTATAGAGGTGCCAACAGTACTAAAAATCGATGTTGAAGGTGCAGAGGTTGATGTACTTAAGGGACTTTCCCAAATATTGGCCCGTCCGGAATGTAGACTGCTTGTTATTGAGGTGCATAGAGACCTATTAGGTCAATTTAGAGCCACAGAGTCCGAATTATACGAGCTTTTGGACGGTTTCAACGTAGAGACATTGTCGCAGAGAAACGATGAAAATTACCATCTGATTGCGAAAAGAGAAACATAGTGGCTGAACGATTGTCTCGTTGAGTCTGTGATATTCAATCGAGTGTCGGAGATTGATTCCCAAGGTAGGTGGCCCCTCTGTAGGGATTGTTAACTGTCTCCTCGGCGGCAACCAGACTAATAGAGACTACTATCTTCTTGGTCACCCAGTGACCCCCGGCGACCCCATCTGTCCCCCTCGCCGGACACCCGGCTGGCCCACCACCCGTCCCCCCGGGTGCCTCCCCGTGCCCAAACGGCGCCGCGAGTGTCACAGAGGGAATGAGACGACACCTGTCACCGGCGACCGGGTGAGGCGGCCCTATCCCTCTACCGGGACGGTACCCACCACAGGGATTGTGGTGACGAACGTGTCTGATCATCAGCGGCGGTGGTGACGAATCAGTTTCTCCCTGTTCGGCGGGTGGTTTCAGAGCGGTGAATACCAGCATAGAGTGCCAAACCAATTTCAGAGGTTCGGCTTTCAAATTCCACCCCCGATTGGGAATGTTTGAGTGCGACGACGAGGTTTCGGCCTCAATGTTTCTTACAGTAGTATAGTACGGTAAGAGACACAGAGGTTTTAGGATAGTCTGAACTCTCGGCCGCTTTTGAAGACACTGAACGGCTCACAGGCGTCGATAGAACTGATGCCCCATTACTCAATAAGTCTTTGAAGCCTCGCACATTGGCTGTCGGCGCTCTGGTTGAACTCTGGTGGCACAGTGTTCCCGCCGCGCTCGCGCGTCGAAGCCACTTAGGATTAACCAACGATACTCGTGAACCCGGTCGTGTGTTGGGTAACAGTGGTCCCAGAATTCCCGAAACACCATGAATCGGCTCCTTCAGGGGCTCTTGTCTGCGTATTCGCTCCGAAAGCGGGGGAGGACTGAAACGGCTACGGCCCCTACGTATGTATGAAAGCCCACGAGGGCGTGGCGGCAAACATCGGCAATGTGGGTATCAACGGCAGCGAAACTGGTGCTTTATTTAAACACCGTGCCGTTGTCCCACGTATGCAGACTCACACCGTCCCGGTCGGCTTCGACTACAGGCCGTTGACCAGCCTGTGAGTGACGACCCGCAGTCGGCGAGACTGTCGAAACCGCCGGGTTTACCACTGCGCCATCCCTAGGTCGCCCTATGTCAGCGCTGCGTGAAGCGTTAGGGTCGCTTCCAGACGCCGTGTTCGCGGACGTGCTCGAATCCGAGGAGGGGTACCTGCTCGTGTTGGACCTGCCGGGCGTGACCGCCGACAGCCTCGAAGTCTCGGTCGAGGGCGGCCGTCTCGTTATCGAGGGCCAGCGCAGCAAGGACGTGCCTCGGGAGTTCCGCTTCGTCCGCGAGGACCGCTCGGTGTTCCTCGACGTCGAGCTGCCCCTGCCGCCGGACGCCACCGGCCAGGGCGCAGAGGGGACGGTCTCTCGCGGGGTCCTCGAACTCACGATTCCGAAGGCCTCGGCCGCGCCGAGCACGACGATTCCCATCGACGAGGCGTGAGAAGAGGTGCCCTGTAGGTGAATCTCCGCGCGTACTGGCGGTTCCTCGTCGTCGCCCGGCAGTTCCTCCCCCTGATGCTCGCGTACGCCCGCGACCGGAAGCGGTTCCTCCTGTTCGGGTCGTCGCGGCGAGTCACGAGCGAACAGCGCCGCGAGCGTGCCCAGTCGCTGCTCGATTCGCTGTTGACGCTTGGCCCGACGTTCATCAAACTCGGACAGCTGCTGTCGACGCGGCCGGACGTGCTCCCGCCGGAGTATATCGACGAGTTCGCGGCGCTGCAGGACCGTGTGCCGCCGGCCGACTGGGACCGTGCGAAGGTCGTCCTCGAAGAGGAACTCGGCCCCGTCGACGAGCGCTTCGCCGAGTTCGACACCGACGCCATCAGCGGCGCGTCGCTGGGCCAGGTGTATCAAGCCCGGGTCGACGGCCAGGACGTCGCCGTGAAGATCCGACGGCCCGAAATCGAGGACCTCGTCGAGGCCGACCTCCGGGTCATCCGCTGGTCTCTGCCCATCCTGATGTACTTCCTCGGCGACGCACGGTCGTTCTCGCTGGAGACCCTGGCCGACGAGTTCGCCAAGACCATCCGCGAGGAGATGGACTACGAGCGGGAGGCCGACATGCTCCGGGAGATTCGGGGCAACTTCACGGACAACGACCGCATCCGCATCCCCGCCGTGATGGAGAGCCACTCCACCCGGCGCGTGCTCACGATGGAGTACGTCCCCGGCACGAAGATAAACGACATCGACGACCTCGACGAGCGGGGGTTCGACCGGACCGAACTCGCGGAGACGCTGCAGGAGGCGTACCTCCAGATGATAATCGACGACGGCGTCTTCCACGCCGACCCCCACCCCGGCAACCTCGCCGTCCAGGCGGACGGCAAGCTCGTCTTCTACGACTTCGGGATGTCGGGCCGGGTCGACCCGTTCGTCCAGGAGAAGATTGTCGACTTCTACGCCGCCGTCGCCGACCAGAACATCGAGGCTATCCTCGACGCCCTCATCGAGATGGGGACCCTCTCGCCCGAGGCCGACCGGCAGGTGATGGGCGACGTGATGGAGCTGGCAATCGCCGACGCCCGCGGGGAGGACATCGAGCAGTACCGCGTCCAGCAGATCGTCCAGCAGGTAGAGGACACCATCTACGAGTTTCCACTCCGGTTGCCCGCGAACCTGGCGCTCGTCCTCCGGGTCGCCACCGTCGTCGAGGGGGTCTGTGTGACGCTGGATCCCGATTTCGACTTCATCTCGGTCGCGACCGGCTTCCTCCGAGAGGAGGGGCACATCACCGCCGGCGTGAAAAACTACGTCGAGGACCGCGCCACCGAGGTGACCGACGCCGCCCAGTCCGCCGTTCGAATCCCACCGAAACTCGAATCGGTCCTCGACAGGGTCGAGCGGGAGGAACTCACCGTTCGGGCCGACATCGAGGACTCCGACCGCCTGCTGGCGACGATGACCAAACGCCTCATCCTGGGAATGTTGCTCGCCAGCACGCTGTTCTCGACGGCGTTCCTCTACGCAGAGGCGGGGCTGGTCGTCTCGGGTATCGCCGGCCTCGCGGTGCTCGCGCTCGCGCTCGCGCTGTGGTGGTCGTTCCGCCAGAAGAAGGGCGTCCGCGCGAAACCGCAGTTCACCCGACAGAGTATGCGCGAACGTGAGGGCGGCAACGTCGGCGCGATGGGGCTGCCCGGCGAGGACGAGTAGGCCACACTTTGCACGTTGTTGGCTGTTTTCACCGCTGAGAATCGCGAGCGAACTATTATCTCACCGCTCGCTAACGTACGCACAGAATGGCCACTACCACCGACGAGCCCGTTCAGGTGCTCCACGTGGACGATAGCTCCGGACTTGGCGACCTGGTCCAGCACTATTTGGAGGCCGGTGAGAGCGGCCTACGTTGTGAAGTGACGACCGAGACGGCTCCCCGAGATGCCCTAGAGCGCATTCGCGGGAGCGAGACGGCGTTCGACTGTGTCGTTACCGATTACCGGATGCCGGGGATGACTGGCATCGAACTGCTCGACGCGATTCGGGAGACAGAGCCGACCTTGCCGGTCCTGCTGTTCTCCAGGGAGGAGACCGACAGCGTCGCCGCGGAGATAATCAGTGCCGGCCTCTCGGATTACCTCCAGAAGGGGTACGGGACGGAGCCGTACACGATGCTCATCCGGCGTGTCGAACACGCCGTCCACTCGGAGGGACAGTTCGACGCGTCGGTCGAGGCGGAGCTGGACGGGGTGGGAATCATCGGTCCCGACGAGCGCTTCGAACGGGTGGACGAGCTGTACGCGTCCGTCTACGGCTACGAACCCGACGAAATCGTCGGGAAACACTGGACGGAACTCCACCCGGACAGCGAGGTCGACCACGTCAGGTCGAACGTGTTGCCAGTGGTTCGGGAGGGCGGCAAGTGGGAGGGACGAAGCGAGGGGCTCCGCGCCGACGGCGACACCTTCACCGAGTCGAAGCTGGTGACGGCGCTCGACGACGAACGGCTTCTCATCGCCGTCTCCGATATCGACCAGACGGGGTCGGTCAGCGGCGACTGAGTTCGACCACGCCGTCGGCCCAGCGCCATCGTCGCGTCGGTGGACAGACGGCCCCGGCGTTCTCGGGGAGTAATTCACTCGTTACTGGCGACACCTGGCCACCATCTCCACGCAAGCCGTCTCAAATATCAAAATACTGTTATATTTGGCGAGTGTCAACTACCGAGGTACGATGCCACTGTTTATGGACGTTCACAGAGACGTAGACGCGACCGTAGATGACGTTATCGAGGCACATGAGAAAGACGTCGAGACACAGCAAGAGTACGACGTCGAGTATCTGAACTACTGGGTCGACGAGGACGAGGGTGCGGTCTTTTGCCTCTTCGAGGGACCGAGCAAGGAGGCGGGCGAGAAGGTCCACGAACACGCCCACGGTCTCACCGCCGACGAGATACACAAGGTCCACCAGGGCGAGCCATCCCACTAGCTCCTGAAGCCCGTGAGACCCGTCTCACACCTGTCACCGTGTTTTGCTGTGCCGACGGCGACGATACAAACAACCGCCACGCCCACGTGATTCACACTGCCGGCTGTAACAAACGCAAATAATTCGTCACCTCGGGGGTGGCAAATATTTTCACGAGCTACAGCCGGCAGTATCAGGACAGCTCGACCACGCGGTCGGCCCACGCTCGCAGCGCCGCAAGCGCCGCCCGCTCGTTCTCCGACACCGGATTCTCGACGCCGAGTTCGTCGCTCTCGAACGCGTTGAGCACGGCGCAGTCGGCCCGGTCGCAGTAGTCGGTCAGACGCTCGGTCAGCGCTCGGTCACTCTGTAACGCGATGGTGGCGTCGTTGACGAAGACGGCGGCGGGGTCGGCCGGTGCGGCGTCGAGCATCGCGGCCGCGTTGTCGGCGTTAGTCACCGCCAGCGCCAGTGTCTCGGCGTCGTCAGTGCCCTCCGAGCGGGGTGCGTGGGCGTCGACGACACCGTGGTAGGCGCCGTCGGGAACGGTCGTAAACTGCGTGAGCGGTCCGCCGAGTATCTTCCCGTCACGTTCGACCGTGGGCGCGAAATCGAGGAGGACGATGCCCTCGGGGCCGTGTTCGTCGACCCAGCTATCGAGCGTTCTGGCTGTCAGCTGGGTCTTCCCGACGTTCGAGGGGCCGACGACGAGGGTCGTGCCGTATAGTGGAACCGAGAGCGCCATTCAGTCGGCTGCCATCGCGGGCTCGGTGTCGTCGGCGAGCCAGTTCCTGACCGAGAGTCCCAGCAGCCCGACCATCGCCGCGCCCAGCACGGCGGCGAAGGCCAGGATGGCCAGCGAGACCGGGTCGGTCACCCCGCCCGCGGCCACGCGCTGGAGCCACTGGCCCGCGACCACGGTGCTGATGCCGACGAGCAGGAGACCGCCGACGTTCTCGACGACGGAGTTGGTCTGCGGGACGGCGGTCGGGTCGTTCAGCAGATAGAGGACCAGCGCGAGCACGAAGGGGGTGCCGACGAAGCCGATGGCCAGGGCCTGGACGAGCAGCCCGAAGACTGCGCCGGGGATGAACACGCCCAGCGCGCTGACGAGCGCGAACGCGGCCACAGTGGCCTGGTAGCGCGAGTCCGAGGTGTCCTGTGCCCAGCCCATCTTGTCCGCGACGAGATACGGCGGGACGACGGTGTTACCCCCGAGCGTCGTCACGGCCGCGCCCCACAGGCCCAGCAGGAACAGCCACTTGGCGTTGCTCCCGACCAGCGGTCCGAGCGCGTTCGCGGCGGCCACGACGCTGAGGCTCGGGTCCGAGAGGACCGAGGCGGCGACGAGGAAGATGGCGAGGCTGGCGACGCCGAAGGCGACCAGCATCGACGCGGCCACGTCGAAGCGAGCCAGCGCCGACTCCTCGGTCGTCCAGCCGCGGGCTCGCATCGTGTAGGACTGCATCGTCACCAGGGCGATGTGGACCGCACCGCCGAGGATGCCGGCCGCGAGCAGCGCGCCCTCGACGCCGGCCGGAATGGACGGGACGAGCCCGGTCGCGGCCGCACCGACGTCGATGGGGACGACAAAGAGCGACGCGACGAACAGCAGGACGACCAGCGAGACCAGTATCTTCGCACCCCACTCGGCGTAGCGGTAGCCGCCGCCGGCCAGTCCAATCGCCAGGACGACGCTCCAGGCGACTGCCCAGACGACGGGGGAAAGCCCCGTGACCTCGGCGGAGACGCCTGCGAGGGTCTTCATGATGACGAGCTGGGCGAGCCCGGCAGCGATGACCGTATCGGCAACCAGCAGCCACGCCCACGACGAGCCGAGGTTGTCCTCGACCGCGGAGACGATGCCGGCCTCGGTCAGCAGTCCCAGCCGCATCGCGAGATACTGCGCGGTCGTCCCCATCATCGCCGAGAGGACGACGACCCACAGGAGCGTGTAGCCAAAGCCCGCCCCCGCAGTCACGAGCGCGCCAATCGTCGCCGGCCCGACGGCGATGGCCCCTGCGAGCCACGTCGGCCCCATGTTCTGGAGTTTGCCGACAATCCCGCTTGCGTCGCTCGCGTCACTCGTCGCCATCTACACGCACCCCGGGAACGTGTCGCCACAGACGTGTTCGCTATCGACCCACGCCGGCGGGTCCTCGTCGGTGAATCGCGACCGGTTCCGCATATAGGAGGCGATGTAGGCCCGCCGCCAGTCGTCGGTCTCGTTGGGCGCGGTGTAGTGGGGCAACAGGCAGTGCTGGAAGAGCACGTCGCCGGGCTCCATCGGCAGGGCGACGGCGTCCTCGGGGCCGTAATCGGTCTCGGCGATGGTGATGTCGGTGTCGTACTCGATGGCCTCGTGACCCAGGAGGCCGTCCTTGTGGGCCCCCGGTACGACCTGCATACAGCCGTTCTCGGTCGTCGACTGGTCCAGGGCCATCCACACCGTCACGTGGTCCATCGGGTGGATGGGGTAGTAGGCGGCGTCCTGGTGGTACTTCTTCTCGCTGCCCACGCGTGGCGGCTTGAGCATGGCCGCGCTGCGGAGCAAGGAGCAGTTCGGCCCCTGGAGCTGTGTCACGATATCGACGACGTTCTCGTCGTGGACGAGGTCGGCGAAGACGTCGTCCTCGCGGACCATCCCCAGCCCCTCGAACTTCCGGACGGGGTCGGCGTCGCCGAGCGCGTCGGTGTCGGCCTCGGGTTCGAGCATCCGCTCGAACTGGCTCTCCTCGCGCTCGCCCCTGACATACGAGTCGATACGCTCGGTCACGCGCTCGACGACTGCGCCGTCGAGACAATCCTCGACGACGACGTAGCCGTCGCGCTGGTACTGTTCGAACTGCGCGTCGGATAGCTGCATACCACTGGGTTCTATCTGCCGGTAATAAGCCGTTCGACTCCGCCAAGTTATGCGGCCCGGGCAGCCAATCGGGGCGGCGCCCCGGATTCCAAACCGTTTATACTACAACACCGGCAACACGGCGGTATGGCTCGACAGCAGACGGAAGTTCGTGAACTCGACGAGGGAAGCTACGTGATGATAGACGACACACCGTGTAAAATCGACTCCTACAGCACGGCCAAGCCGGGCAAACACGGCAGCGCGAAGGCCCGCATCGACGCCCGCGGCGTCTTCGACAGCAAGAAGCGCTCGCTCTCCCAGCCCGTCGACGCGAAGATATGGGTCCCCATCGTCGACCGGAAGCAGGGCCAGGTCGTCTCGACCGACGGCGGCGACGCCCAGGTGATGGACCTGGAGACCTACGAGACGTTCACCATGCTGATGCCCGACGACGTGGACCTGGAGCCGGACGACGAGATCGAGTACCTCGAATACGAGGAACAGCGCAAGATTACCCGCTCGTAATGACCTTTCCCGGCGCGGTCGCCGACCGCGAGGCGGCGGCCTACGCCCTCGTGGGGGCCCCGCTCGACGTCTCGACGTCGTTTCGGCCCGGCACCCGCTTTGGCCCGCGCCGCGTCCGTGACTTCGGCGAACAGTTCGACGATTTCGACCACCACACCGGGGCCCACTTTTCCAACCTCGGTGTGTACGACCACGGCGACATCGGCCCCTCGGCCGACACCGCCGAATACCTCACCTACCTCGAGAGCGCCATCAGTGAGTTCGACAGGGACGGCGCTGTCCCCCTGCTGGTCGGCGGCGAGCACACCGTCACCGTCGCCGCCGTCCGCGCGCTGGACCCGGACGTGTTCGTCTGTACCGACGCCCATCTGGACCTCCGGGAGTCCTACGCCGGCGACGACCTCTCGCACGCGACCGTGACCCACCACGCGTTAGATGTGGCCGACCGGGCAGTGGTTCTGGGCGCTCGTACCGGAAGCGAGGCCGAGTGGGAGCGGGCCAGCGAGGGGGACGTGACGGTCGTTCCCCCCGAGGACGTGGCCGACTGGACGCCCGACTTGGACGGCGAGCGGGTCTACTGCTCCGTCGACATCGACGCCGCAGACCCCGGGTTCGCGCCGGGGACCGGCACGCCCGAACCGTTCGGCCTGTCCCCCCGAGAGCTTCAGGACGTCGTGCGAGCGGTCGCCCCCCACGCCGTCGGGTTCGACGTCGTGGAGGTCAACGACCGCGACGACGGTCAGGCCGCGACACTCGCCGCGAAGCTGCTGCGGGCGTTCGTCTTCGCGCACGCCGATGGCTGACCCGCTGACTCTCGTTACTAGACGCTTTTGTCCGTCGGCCACTGACTCGGAGACGTGATTCCGGGCGCCGACGAGTACGACGTCGACATCGCGATCCCCGACAGCGAGGTCCAGCGGCTGCTGTCGGTGATGCCCGAGGACGTCGACGCGGCGCCCGAACTTTCCTACTGCCGGAACGTCTTCGTTCCGCTGACGACGGCGTGTCGGTACACCTGCACCTACTGTACGTACTACGACCCGCCGGGGCAGGCGACGCTCATGACGCCTGAGGAGATACGCGACACCTGCCGGGCCGGCGCGGCGGCGGGCTGTACGGAGGCGCTCTTTACGTTCGGCGACGACCCCGACGACCGCTACACCGAGCTATACGACCAGCTCGCCGAGCTGGGCCACGAGAGCATCCACGAGTACCTCCGGGAGGCCTGCGAGATCGCGCTCTCGGAGGGCCTGCTGCCACACGCCAATCCCGGCGACCAGACCCGCGAGCAGATGGCCACCGTCGCGGACCTGAACGCCTCGATGGGCGTGATGCTGGAGACCACGGCCGACGTCCAGGCCCACGGCGGGCCGCGGGCCAAGTCGCCGGGCCAGCGGCTGGCGACGATTCGGACCGCCGGCGAGCTCGGCGTGCCCTTCACGACGGGTATCCTCGTGGGTATCGGCGAGGACTGGCGCGACCGGGCCGAAAGTATCCTCGCTATCGCGGCGATGCACGAGCGATATGACCACGTTCAGGAGGTCATCGTCCAGCCGGTCGTCGAGAACGAGCGCTGGCGCGGTGGCTCGCCCGACCTGGCGACGATGCGGCGGGCAACGGCGATGGCGCGGGCCGGGCTGCCCGACGACGTCTCGGTCCAGGTCCCGCCCAACCTCGCGCCGGCCCGGGAGCTCGTCGACTGCGGTATCGACGACCTGGGCGGGGTGTCGCCGGTCACCGACGACCACATCAACCCGGACTACGCCTGGCCGGCCCTCGAGGAGCTCGAGGCCGTCGCCGACGCCGCCGGCGTCCCCCTCAGGGAGCGCCTGCCCGTCTACGAGCGGTTCGTCGACGAGGGGTGGTGCCCGTCGGCTATCGAGCGGGCTATCGACGCCGAGGGGGCGGCCGGCCGGCGGTTCCGAGCGGTCCTAGAGCGGGGCGAGAACCCGACGACTGCGGTCAGCTCCGACTGAACTGCGCGAAGACGCGGGCCTCTATCTTGCGGAGGTGTTCACCGACCGTACTGGGCGAACAGTCGAGTGCGTCGGCGAGGTCGTCGTGGGTCGCCTCGCGGGGGTTCGCGTAGTAGCCGCGGTCGATAGCGGTTTCGAGGACGGTCTGCTGGCGCTCGGTGAGACAGGCAAAGAGGTCCCCGGCCCGGGGTTCGCGGTCCCCTGTCTCCAGCAGCTCCACCGTGTAGCCGTCCATCTCCGGCGGCATCGATTCCTGCAGACTCGCCTCGTCGCCGACGAGCGTGAACGCTATCGAGCCGTCGGCGTTCGGGACGATTGGCATCTCGATGAGGCCCGTCGTCTGCTGCTGGGCCAGGAGCATCTGCTCGCTGATTTCGGTCGGCTCGAAGTTGGAGTAGGAGTACCACTGGCCGTCGGCGCCCGTCGTGGTGAACTCCAGCACGTAGTCGTTGTCGGCCATGATACGTTCGAAGTGGTCCTGGTTCCCCCGCGACTCGCCGACCATCACGACGGTCCCGTCTTCGAGCAGCTCGACACGGTGAATGGCCTCTCGCGTGATGTCCTCGGCGGCCGCGAGCTCACCCATCAGCGGATGGAGCGGTTGGTCGCCGACGGGGGCGACCCGGAGCGTCACGTATCGCATACCCGAGCCCAGCGGGCCCTAATATAAATTCACCGTGGATACACGGCAGCAAGTTATCAGTGGACCGATTCGAGGTAACGAACGGGCGGCGCGTCAGGTGTCGGCCACCCCCCACACGGCACCTGGCGGTCCCCGCTGACTACACCAGACCGGTGGCGCTCCTGTGTGTCTGTCTGCGCTGCCGCGGCGTCGCCCGCGCTGACCCCACGACGCCGTGGCCGCTCCCGTTCCTTTTTAATCCCCCACGGATGCGAGGCAGCATAGCCACTGGGTTGTCCCCTGTACAGCTACACACGATGACGGAGACAGACGTCCCGGGGCCGACCGGCCTCCCGCTGCTCGGGAATACGCTCGGCTGGGCTCGGGACCCGCTTGCGTTTCACGAACAGCTCGCCGACTACGGCCGCGTCGCCCGCTACGAGGCGCTCGGACAGGAGCGGTATCTGCTGACCGACCCCGAGGACATAGAGCGTGTGCTGACCGACACCGAGACGTTTCCCAAACACGAGGGCAGCACCGACCAGCTCAGCGAAATCGTTGGCTCGGGATTGCTCACCAGCGAGGGCGAACTGTGGGAGCGCCAGCGCGGGGCCATCCAGCCCGCCTTCTACATGGACCACATCAAGCGGTACGCTGACGTGATGGTCGACCGGACTGCCGCGACCGCCGACCGGTTCACTCATGGCGAGACCGTCGACGTCCACGAAGAGTTGACCCAGACCACGCTGGAGATCCTGCTCGACTGTATGTTCGGGGCGGACGTGGATTTCGAGGACCGGGGACTGTACGACATCGTCAGGACCCTCCAGACCCCACTGGAACCGGACAACCAACCCATCACGCTGTTCGCGCCTGACTGGCTGCCGGTACCGATGTTGCGCCGTGCCGAGCGGGCACGCGGGGAGCTTCGCGAGACGGTGACGGACATCCTCGAACAGCGCCGCGAGAGCGACGCGGACCGGACAGACCTGCTGTCGATGTTGCTCGGCAGTGACACCGCGATGGCCGACGAGCAGGTACGTGACGAGATGCTGACCTTCCTCATCGCGGGCCACGAGACGACGGCGTTGGCCCTGACTTACACGCTCGACCTGCTGTCGCGCAACCCCGAGGCCGAGCGACGGCTCCACGCGGAACTGGACGAGACCCTCTCGGGTCGCCCGACAATCGAGGACGTCTTCGCCTTCGAGTACACCGAGGCCGTCGTCAAGGAATCGATGCGGCTCTACCCGCCGGCCTACGAGATTCGACGCGAGCCGAGCGAACCCGTCCAGTTTGGCGACCACACGGTCCCCGAGGGGTCGCTCCTTCTCCTCCCGGTGTGGGTGCTTCACCGCGACGAGCGGTTCTGGGACGCCCCCGAGCAGTTCCGGCCTGCCCGGTGGCTCGACGCCGATTCGGACCGCCCCGAGTTTGCCTACTTCCCCTTCGGCGGCGGTCCCCGGCGCTGCATCGGTCGACAGTTCGCCATGACGGAGGCGCAGCTGGTGCTCGCGACCCTGCTGTCGGAGTGGCGCTTCGAGCGCGAGTACGAGGGCATGGAGCTCGCACCGGCGGTGACGCTCAAACCGGCGACCGACGTCGAGATGACGCTGCGACGACGGGGGGAAGCCAGCCGACAGGCTCCCGCTACGAGTCGCTCGAACCGTCGCTGAGTTCGATAGTGACCGGCCAGCTGATTCGCCCGACGAACCGAGCGAGCCACCGGCGACTGCTGGCCCACCAGCCGGTGTCTCGCTCGACGACCCGGAGTTCGCTCCCGCGTTTGACGACCGCCTCCCGGTCGCGGAGTCTGGCCACCGCGGTGTCGAGGTATGGTTCCTCGATAGCGAGGTGTTCGCCGAGTTCACGGCGAGTGTGCGGTTCGTCCTGTAGCGTCTCGTGGACCCGACTGGTGACGTAGGACTGATACACCTCGTCGCCGTCGCGGTCGTCGTCCGGAACAGTCGCACCGTCGTGGCGTATCGTCTGGAGGGCATCGAGGACGAACCAGCCGCCGAGGGCGAACAGCCCAGCCGGGAGCCAGACAGGTTCCTCCCCCAGCACGACTCCCGACACACCGTAGAAGATACCCAGCGAAGCGATACCGGCGCGTTCGACGCTGTCGCGGAGGTCGTAGGCATCCGCGACCACGCTAGTCGTCCCCGTGATGCCGGCCACCATCAGCGTCGTCGCGAGAGACGTCGGTGACACGTCGAACACCCACAGGACGGCGACCACGACAGCCACGCCCAGAAGTGTCGATCCGTTACATCGCGTACGGAGGGCGTCGAGGACGCGATGGGACATACCAAACTGTTCTGGCACCGTATGCCTGAAAGTGTCGATTGCATGTCTGTTCCCAGTGGTGTGAGCGGGGCGTTCGTCCGGGACACCTAGATAGCTAGGTGATATCTATAATACCGTCCGAACAGTAACTCAGTATGTACCCGGGCGTGCCTCTGACAGCCCTCCCGGGTGAATTTTGTACTAGTGAGTGACCACCAGTGCCCGCCACATCTCACAGTCACCGGACCAGCGGCGTCCCGTCGGCACGCGGCCCGAGTGTCGGCCCCAGCACGTCGGCGTCGGGGTCGACGACCCGCCGGTGCTCGTAGTCCGTCGAGCGCTCGACGGGCGTCCGGCCGATGGCGGTTATCATGTCGACGTACTCCCGCACCGAGCGGAACTCGCCGTAGTCTCCACCGGCCCGCTTGGTTATCTCTTCGGAGAGGATGGTCCCCATGAAGTCGTCGGCACCGCAGGTGAGCATCTTCAGCCCGCCCGAGTCCCCGTATTTCACCCACGAGGACTGGATGTGGGCGACGTTATCGAGGAAAAGCCGTGAGACGGCTATCATCAGTTCGTCTTCGTCGGCGCTTGCCCCACCCTCGACCATGCCGCGGTCGTACAGCGGCGTCTCCTCGTGGACGAAGGAGAGCGGGACGAACTCGGTAATGGAGCCGGTCCGGTCCTGGAGTTTGCGGACCTTCCGGAGGTGTTCGACCCGGTGTCGGGCGTTCTCGACGTGGCCGTACATGATGGTCGCCGTCGTTCCCAGACCCACGTCGGCGGCGGCTTCCATCGCCTCGATCCACTCGGCGCTCCCGATTTTCCCGGGGCAGATGACCTCCCGGACCTCGTCGACGAGAATCTCGGCTGCGGTCCCGGGGACGCTGTCGAGGCCGGCGTCTTTCAGGCGCTGGAACACCTCGCGATAAGACCAGTCGGTCCCCCGCCGGGCGTGGTAGGCCTCTTCGGGCGTCATCGAGTGGACGTGGACGCCGCCGACGTCCATCGCCCGAATCTGCTCGCAGTAGGTCCCCGGGTCCGTGTCGTACTCGCTCGCCGGCCGGTAGTTCAGGTCGCCCCGGTCGCTGGCTTCGAGTATCTCGACGTGCTCGGCGTCGAGCGCGAGCGCGGGGTGGAGGCCCGACACCGAACACACCTCGTAGATGCCGCGGTCCAGCGCGTCTTCGACGATCTCGCGGGACTCGGCGGGCGTCTTGGTGAACCCGCCGTGTTCCTGCTGATAGTCGCTGCGGAACTGCTCTGAGCGGTCCTTGAAGTTACAGAACAGACAGCCCGTGTTACACGCCGTGGTGACGTTGTTGTTGAGGTTCGCGACGAAGGTGACCTCGTCCCCGACGACTTCGGCCCGGCGACGGTCGGCGGCTTCGAGCACCAGCTCCTTGCGACGGCGGTGGATACCCTCGACGTCGGTCCCCGTCGTGATGAGTTCGACGCCGTCGGCCACCGTCAACCGCTCGCCCGCCCTGGCCTTCGCCAGGGCGTTCTCGAAGGACTGGTCGGTCACCGGCTGCTGGGCGAACTCGATATCGCCGGCCGGTGGCGTCGCGTCCGACATTACCGGAGAGTAGGGGACGACCGAGAAAAACGTGTGGTTCCACCCCTAGTCACGTCACGTTGTGTAAGGGGTTTTGAGAACAGCCAGAAAGCCCCGCTAACAACGGCTTGTGAAGTTATCGTGAACAGTCTCTACGCTGCCCTCGACGTCGAGAATATCTACATCAGCTAGGCAAAATTCCGGTGATAATGCTAGCCGTCTCGGCGACGACCCAGGTGACGAACACGAGATACGCACCCAGCAGGACGTACGATTCCAGCGTCGAGAGCGCGAGGTCCGTCCGCAGCGCGGTAAAGAGGAGGATTGTCGCGCCGGTGAGGACGCCGAACATCGGTACCGCCATCGCGAAGTCGACGGTCCAGGTGCCGATGATGAGGACGCCGACGGGAATCGCCACCAGCAGGTCGAAGGTGTTCGACCCGAGGACGTTGGCCAGCGACGTGACGCCGCGACCGTCACGGGCGGCCCTGACACTGACGAGGGTGTCCGGGAGGCTCGTGGCCGCCGCGAGGATGGTCACGCCCAGCAGGAACTCCTCGACGCCGAACGCGAGACCGATTTCCTCGACCGAGTGGACCAGTCGTTCGACGGCGAGGAGGATGACGAGCAGTCCCGAAAGCAGGAAGAGCCACTGACGGCGGACGTCGATGCCCTCGGCCTCGTCGGAGTCCTGCTCGTAGTCGGCAGTGTCCTGATACTGGATGAAGATGTACAGCCCGTAGAGCGCAAGCGGGATAACCGCAAGCGAGCGGGTGACGGTCCCCGACAGCGTCGCCGGACCTGGGTAGTAGATGACCGCCAGCGCGAACGTGATGAGCAGGACCGACACCGCGAGCATGTAGAACTGCGCCTCCTTGTAGACGAGCGTGCGGTTCGAATCGACGTCCTCGTCGGTGGCGATACCGGCGACGGCCGGGATGACGAGCACGTTGAAGATGGCCGACCCGACGATGGCGCCGACGCCCAGCGGCATCGACCCGCCGATGGCCGCGACGACCACCGTCGCCAGTTCCGGGAACGACGAGCCGACGGCGACGATGATGGCGCCCTGGACCACGTCTGGCAGTCCGTAGTAGGCCGCCAGCCGCTCGCTGGCCGCCTCCAGCCAGTCGCTGCCCTTCCAGATGGCCGCCGTCGCGGCGAGGATGAAGCCGATGTCGACCAGCAGTGCCATTGTGGGGTCCGTCCAGCGCCCGAACTAAAGCGATTCCCATCGGCGCCACTCGCACTGGTGGTGTCCCCGGGTGGTTCAGACCTTCGCACTAGCAGTGTGCCCGAGTGTTTCATGTGTTTAAGGAGTAGGCGTATTAGTCGCCGTTCGAGTCATCTTAACGTAGTAACAATACGCGCGTACAATTATGAAGGACGAACCACAGCGACACGCGAGTTCGTTCGCTCACGAGACCCAGGACGTGGCGGCGGTCGAATCGACCGTCCGGGCGTTCCTGCGCGAACGCGTCGACGGCGCCGGTGTGGACGGCGTCGTCGTCGCGATGAGCGGCGGGCTCGATTCGACGGTGACGGCGACGCTGGCCGTCCGGGCGCTCGGCCCCGACCGCGTGCTCGGGCTGGGGCTGCCCTGTCACAAGACCGACGCCTCGGCGACGATGGAGGCGAGCGTCGTCGCCGACCACCTCGGCATCGAGTTCAAGCGGGTCCACCTCCAGCCGCTCCTGCAGGGGTTCGAACAGCAACTCGCCCCGGACCTGGCTGGCGAGGAGCCCCGCGGCCCGACGCCGACGCCGGACCGGGCCCGACACAACGTCATCGCCCGGCTCCGAATGTGCTGTACGTACTACGCCGCCAACCGGCGGAATCGACTGGTCGTCGGCACGGCGAACCGTTCCGAGCTCCTGCTTGGGTACGTCACGAAGTACGGCGACGGTGCCGCCGACCTGTTCCCGCTGGGCGGGCTCTACAAGACCGAGGTCCGGGCGCTGGCCGGCCACCTCGGGCTGCCCGACCCCATCGTGGAGAAGGTCCCGACCACGGGCCGGTACCCCGGTCAGACCGACGCCGACGACCTCGGGGCGACCTACGACGTCATCGACTCGCTGCTGTACCGGGTCATCGAGGAGGGCGACCCGGTCGACGTGGCCGCGGGGGCGCTCGATATCGACGAATCGACGGCGCAGCGATTGATTTCGATGTGTGTCGAGACCGCACACAAGCGGACGATGCCACCTGTCGCGGACATCGGCGGCCGCAGCCGCCAGCCGACGGCCGAGGACTGAGTCGTCACGGGCGCCCTGTCTTCGCTCTCGGTATGAGAAACGTCTTTGTCACCCGTCCCAAATCGCCGCCAATGACGAGCGTCAAGGAGTTCCGCGTCGACGAGCCGGCGACCGCCACCGACCTCGGCCGGGGCTCGTTCGTGTTCACGGACGACTACTCGGTGTTCGACTGGGGGAAGATGCCCGACGAGATTCCGGACAAGGGCGCCTCGCTCTGTACGATGGGTGCGTACAACTTCCAGCTACTGGAGGCAAACCACGTGCCGACCCACTACGAAGGGGTGCGGACAGACGGCGACATCATGGACCTCGGCGAGGCCCTCGCGGCCGGCACGCCGCCCGAGGAGATGGTCATCTCGCTCACCCAGGTCCCGGACCTCCCCGAGCGCGACGGCGAGTACGACTACGACGCCTACCACGCCGACGCGGGCGAGAACTACCTCATCCCCCTGGAGATCGTCTTCCGGAACCGCGTCGGGACCGGCTCCTCGCTGCGACGACGGACCGACCCCGCCGACCACGGTCTGGACTTCGAGACGTGGCCCGACCGCGTCGTCGAACTGGACGAGCCCATCGTCGAGTTCTCCACGAAGTACGAGGAGCAGGACCGCTATCTCGACCGCGAGGCGGCCGACCGCATCGCCGGGACAGCGAGCCTCGACCGGCTGGAGGAACTGGCACTCGCGGTCGACCACATCGTCACCGACACCGCCGCCGAGGCCGACCTCGTCCACGAGGACGGCAAGATCGAGTGTCTCTACCACGACGGACAGGTCCGCGTTGCCGACGTGGTCGGCACCTTCGACGAGAACCGCTTCTCCTACGACGGCCAGCAGGTATCGAAGGAGGTCATCCGCCAGTATCACAAGCGAACCCAGCCCGAGTGGGTCGAGGCCGTCGGCGACGCGAAGGAGCGGGCCACCGCCGAGGGTATCGCGGACTGGAAATCGCTGTGTGACACGTCACCGGAGTCACTCGACGACGACGTCATCGGGGCCGCTCGGGACCTCTACTGTGCCGGGACGAACGCCTACGTCGACGGTGAGGTCTTCGACGCGCCGCCGCTCGCCGACGCAGTCGACGCCGTGGGAGACCTCTGAGCGGCGCGCGTCAGAGCAGCACGAACACGATGCCGACCACGAAGAGGAGTATCAGGACCAGGTTGGCGAGACGCATCAGCTGCCCCCCGATACCCCGATAGGCGAGCACGCTGGTCACAGCGGCGAGCAGGAAGAGCACGAACAGTCCCTCCGCGGTCCCGCGGCCGGACTGCAACGCCGACAGCCAGATGGTATCGCGGAGAGCGAGTGCTGTGAGGGACACGCACGCAGTTGACAGCTCACGCATTTGGCTCACCAGCGTCGTTTAGCCGGTATCGCTCGCCTACCCGGGACTCCACAGCGTCCGGGCTAAGGCGGTCCGAACCTGCTGTGGTCCGCTACAGTAGGAAGGTGACGACCGCCAGTACGATGAAGATGATGACCAGCCACTTCGCGATGTCCATGCTGAGGCCGGCGATGCCGCGGGCGCCAAGCACCGCGGCGACCAGCGCCAAGACCAGGAAGAGGACCGCGAGACCGAGTAGTCCGTCGACCTGGAGGGGGACGAGTTGCGTCGGCGGGAGTGTCTGGCTGAGTGCCATACCGTCAGTTCTACGCTCAAAGACTTGACATGAACGGGTCGTTCACCCCGGTATGACTGGCTTACCCCGGTGAGACGGTATCGGAGGGGGTTCACTGGGGCTGTGGGGTAATATAGCATCAGTCAGGGGTGTATCGGAGTGTCGTCGCCCGGAGCCGAGCTGCCGGGGAAGATTAATAATGATAAATAGTGTAGTTTTACGTATGATGGGGAAAGCATACACCTGTTCGGACTGCGGTGAACGGGTCAGTACCACCGAGATAGTCAGTTCCACGGCGTCCGAGCGCGCGGCGCTCCGGGACGGCGACTATCTCTGTGTCACCTGTCGACAGCAGCGCCAGCTGACGAGCCCGTAGTCGGACACGCGCTGTCTTCGGTCCGCTATTGCTTGGCTCACGGCTCGCTTCGCTCCACGGGCCACTCCGTTCCCCGTTCCGCCTCGAGGGCCGTGCTACGCACACCCCCCTCGCTTCGCTCACCGTTCGCGTTCGAGGGTCGCGACCCTCGCTAGTCGTCTGCCTCTGTGAGGCCGACGTCTACGGACTCAGACACGCGCTACCGCGCGGTCTTCGCTGGTCTAGTCATCGGCCTCTGCCTCCGGTTCGTCCTCCTCGGCAACGAACTCGCCGAGCCCGTCGATAGGCCGGTCGGGGTTCTCGTCGTCGAGGTCTTCGGGCGCGCCCAGTTGCGCGTCGGTGTTCTCGGGGTCCCGGAGCTTCGTCCGGCCGCGGTGGACCGTCACCTCGTCGCTGAGGTGGAGCTTGATGGCCTCGATGAGCGCCTCGGCTTCCAGCGGCTGGCCCAGCGTCTGGAGTTCCTCCTCGGTGGCGTCGTCGGGGACGTTAAAGGCCCGCTGGGTGATGATCGGCCCCTGGTCGAGGTCGGTCGTCACGTAGTGGGCGGTGACGCCGGCGATGCGGACCCCCTCCTCGATGGCCTGCATATACGCCGAGGCGCCGGGAAAGGCCGGCAGGAGACTCGGGTGAACGTTGATAATCCGGCTCTCGTAGCGGAAGACGACGTCCGGCGAGAGGATGCGCATGTACCGGGCCAGCGCGATGAGGTCCGCGTCGTACTCGGCGAGCAGTTCGAGCAGGCGCTCCTCGTCGGGCGTGCCCTTCTCGTCGCCGATGTCGTGGAACGGGACGTCGTACTTCTGGGCGAGCGGTTCCAGGTCGTCGTGGTTGCCGATGACGACCTCGATGTCCGCGCCGAGGTCACCGTTGGCCCAGGACTCGAAGAGGGCTTCGAGACAGTGTGATTCCTTCGTCACGAGGACTGCGATGGACTGGGTCTCGCGGTCGGCGGGGAACCGGACCTGCGTGTCGACGCCGAGTTCCTCGCCCAGTTCGGTCAGGTCCTCACGGAGTGTCTCCTCCGTCGTCACCATATCGGCGGTGTCGACGTGCATCGTCATCCGGAAGACGCCCTCTCGGACCGCCTGGTCCAGGTCCTCGATGTTGATGCCGCGCTCGAAGAGCAGCGACGTGACTTCGGCGATGAGCCCCGTGTCGTCCTCGCCGACGACGGTAATCTCGGTCAGCGCGTGCCTCACAGTCGGCACCTCCGGGCGGTCTGGGTAGTCATTGCCCCGCAGTTCGGCGGGCGCTATGCAAAAGGCTTCGTTTTCAGACAACTGGCGATATAGCTTAGTCCTTCCAGTTGTAACCCGAGCACGTGAGCGCCGAGTTGCCGACCGTCGTCTGTGTCGACGGCGACGACGAAACACGCAGTGCGACGGTCGAGGCACTGGAGACTGCAGGGTTCGAGGTCCGACCGTGTGACTCCGTTGTGGCCGTCGAAACTGCCATGGACGACAGCGTCGGCTGTGTCGTAACGACAGCCACGCTCCCCGACGGGGATGGATTCGACGTGGTCGAACTGGTTCGGGACCGCCGTCCGGACTGTCCCTGTATCTTCTTTACGGGTGACCCGCCGGCCGACCTGCCCCGGGGTGGACGCGACCAGGTCGTCGAGTACGTCCCGCGGTCGGTCCCGGGGGCCCACGACCGCCTCGTCGAGGTCGTCACAGCCGCAGCGACCGAAGTGACGCAGGCGGCCTACCCACTCCCCGAGGACGAGACCGAACGGCTGGCCGCCCTCGCCGAGTACGACGTCGATGAGCTCTCGGCGCTGGATACCTTCGAACGGCTGACGTCGCTGATAACCTCTCACTTCGACATCGACGTGGCCTTCGTCGGGCTGGTCGGCGCCCAGGAGGAGCGCTTCGTCGCCTGTGAGGGGGCGAACTGGCGGACGCTTTCCCGCGAGGACACCATCTGTACGCACACTATCCTCACGGACGACGTGATGGTCGTCGAGAACGTCCAGGAGGACCCGCGATTCGCCGCTGTCGAGCGCCTCGAAGAACTCGATATCAGGTCCTACGCCGGCGCCCGCATCACCGACGACGACGGGAACGCACTGGGCGCGGTCTGCTGTATCCACGGCGAACCCCGGTCGTACACGCAGGCCGAGCGTGAGGACCTCAGACGCTTCGCCGACGAAGTCCAAGAGCAGCTGGCACTGCGCCGTCGACTGGGAATGGGGGGTGATTGACGTGTCGATGCGACACGGCAGCCGCTACGAGTTTCCGGGCCTCCCACTGAACAGCGTCGACGCGGGGACGAACCTGCTGCTGACCGGGCCGACGCTGGAAGGCGCCCGCGAGCTACTGCTTCGGCTGTTGCTCGGCGACGACGGGGTGCTGATAATCACCGCCGACACCAGCGCTCGCAAGGTGCTCGCGGCGTTCGAGGACGTCGGCGGGCGCATCGACCGCGAGCGAGTTCGTGTCGTCAGCTGCACCCAGGAGCGCGACGACGACCTCGGTGAGTTCGTCTCGTCGGTCGGCTCGCCCGGCGACCTCACCGGCATCGGTATCGAGTATTCGGGCCAGTACGAACAGGTGTATGCCCGCGGCTACGACACCGTGCGGACGGGCATCTACACGCTGACGCCCCTGCTGGTGTACAGCGAGGACGTCCGGCCGGTCTTCCGCTTCGTCAACACGGTCACCAGCCGTATCCGGACCGCCGACGGGCTGGGCATCTGTGCTATCGACCCCTCGGCCCACGACGAGCAGGTGGTAAACAGTATCGCCCAGCCGTTCGACGCCCGCGTCGACGTCCGTGAGGTCGACGGCACCATCGAGCTTCGTGTCACGGGACTGCCCGACCAGCCCGCCGAGTGGACGACCGTCCCGGCGCTGGAATAACACAAGCGTTTTCTCCACCGCCCGCCCGGTGCTCAGTAATGACTGCCTTTACCGCGACCGTCACGGTCCGGCTGAAACGCGGAGTGCTCGACCCCGAGGCCGAGACCACGCAGCGCTCGCTCGAACGCCTCGGCTTCGAACTGGCGGACCTGCGCTCGGCTGACGTGTTCGAACTCGACCTCGACGCCGAGGACGCCGAGGACGCCGCCGACCGCGCCGAGGAGATGGCCGAACGGCTGCTGGCGAACCCGACCATCCACGACTACGACGTGGCGGTCGCCGAGCAATAATGACCATCGCCTCCACCATGACGGCGATTCTCTGTTCCCACACAGGGTGGTCACTGTGACAATCTCCGTCATCCAGTTCGGCGGCTCGAACTGCGACCGCGACTCCGTCCAGGCCCTCGAAGCCATGGGCTTTGACGCCGAACTCGTCTGGCACGAGGACGGCCTGCCCGAGGACACCACGGGTATCATGCTCCCCGGCGGCTTCTCGTACGGCGACTACCTCCGAGCCGGTGCGATGGCGGCCCGCTCGCCAATCATGCAGGAGGTTCGCGAGGCCGCCGCCGACGGGACGCCGGTGCTCGGCGTCTGCAACGGCGCCCAGATCGGCTGTGAGTCCTCGCTGACCCCCGGTGCGTTCACCACCAACGAGAGCGCCCGCTTCCAGTGTGAGCACGTCCATCTGCGCGTCGAGAACGCCGATACCCCCTGGACGAGCCAGTACGAGGAGGGCGAGGTTATCGAGCTCCCCATCGCCCACGGCGAGGGGCGCTACGAGATTACCGACGACCGCCTCGACGAACTCGAAGCCGACGGTCGTATCCTCTTCAAGTACTGCGACGCCGATGGCGAGGTCTCGCCCGAAGCCAACCCCAACGGCTCGAAACACGCCGTCGCCGGTGTCACCGGCGACTCTGACCACGTCGCCGTGATGATGCCCCACCCCGAGCGCGCCTCGCTCGAAGACCTGGGCCGCACAGACGGCCAGCCGGTGCTGTCCGGGTTCGCCGAGTAGGGCCCCAGAGACCGCTTTTTCGTACTACTCCCTCCTCGGCGACCACCCGACGAAACAGCTTTGGTCGGACAAGGTCAACAATCTAACATGAGGTGGGTGGTAACATCCCTCATCGTCACCGCCGCACTGGTGGTCGCCACTGGGGGCGCGCTGGCTGTGCAAGGCGGCCCTGCGTGGGCCGAGGAGTTCCAGGGCGACCTCGAGCGGGGCGCCGCGGCCCACAACGCCTGGGCCGACAGCGAGGACCCACAGTTCGTCGGCGACCGCTTCGTCCGGAACGAGCGTGTGTCACTCACCGTCAGCGGCGCGGACGGCGGCGAAGCCGTCTACGGCGTGTGGACCGACGACGAGATGCGGATCACGGACGTGAGTCGGGGCCCCCCGCAGGACGAGACCATGCGCGTCTTCGCCTCGAAACCCGCGCTCGAGGAGGTTCTTCGGGCGGAGAACCCGGCTACGGCCTTCGGTGAAGCCGTCGCCTCGGGCGACGTCCGTGTCGAACGGATGGTCGGCGTCGGCGGCCACGAACTGGCGGTCGGCCCGATTGGGGCCCTCCTCGGGCTGGCGGGACTGGGCCTCGGTGCCGGGCTCCTGGGGGTCGTCGGTCTCGGCACGCTGCTTGCAGGTCCGGGACACCTCGTGTCTCGGGGCGCAGGGGTCCTGCGAGCGGCCGTCCGCCGAATCCTGGACGGGCTGCGGTGGCTCGCAAAGGTCCTGGGGAAACTCTTCCTGATCGTCGAGCTACTGCAACTGCTGGGGTACGAGGTACGCGACCGGATGAAAGCAGCTATCCGTCGGGTACGGCTCCGGGTGCAGGCCCGATGGTTGTCACTCCGAAAGCGACTGGACACACGGGCGCTGGACGAACGGGACAACGGGAGCCGGATGCACAGCAAGATGGGGACACTCCGGGCACGACTCGCGACCGTCCGGAACATGCGGGAACGGGACGAACAGGCGGGCGAGGCTCGTGCACACGGCGACGAGAGCCAGTGAGACACCAGTTGCTACCCGATTCGTCCAAAGGGATAGGATGGGGCCAGTGGAGCGTGTGACATGGTCCGCGGCCCCTACGTCCCTAAACGATACCAGTTGGTAAAAACGCCAGCCTACCGGAGTGAAAGTGAAACTGGTCGGCTCACGGAGTGAGAACAGTCACCACACTCTTTCCGTCAGGGTTCGTAGTGGGCGTATGACAAGTGACGAGACTGCGGCCGCCGAGGAATCTGTTCGGGTGTGGCTCGTCGAGCGGACCTACGGCGACGACGAGCAGAACCTGATTATCCTCACCTACGCGACGCCCGAGGGCGACCAGGACTTCCGCAAGGAGCGGGCGCTGACCTCCTTCACTGGCGACCACCGCGAGACGCCGGTCTCGATAGCGGTCGCCCCGGATAATCTGGGGACCGTCGACGACGCCGAAACCCGCGAGCGCTACGCAACCGAGGTCGAACGGATGCAAGAAAAACACGAGCCCGACGAGTCGCTGTAGCCTACCGCGTCAGCGGCATCGCGTAGCTGTGTTCCCGTGCCAGGGCGGCCTCGTAGGTCGCCTCGCACTCACAGCTCACCTGCTCGAAGACGCTCGGGTCCTGGCGCAGGTCGAAGTCTTTGATGGCGCGCTGGACGCGGTCGTCACACTCCCCGCAGTTGTGAGGTCCCCTGTCGGAGCCGTGACCGACGGGGTCCGAGACGACGATGACGTCCTCGTCGGCGGTCGATTCCAACACGTCGGCGACCGACCAGAGCCACGGCGGCCGGTAGCCGCCGTCGTGGTAGAGCTCCTCGACCATCGTGTAGCGCTGGACGTTACACGGGTTCATCGAGACGGTGTGACAGCCATCGACAGCCCCACAGCGGCGGACGGAGGATTTCATATCTTCCACGGCCTCCGACTCGGTGAGGAAGGGCGGCTTCATCAGGAGATAGGCCTTGATGCCCGCGCCGGCCTCGCGAGCGGCCTCGCAGGCGTCCTCGAAGTCCGCGAAGTCGAAGTACTTGTTCACGCAGTCGTGGCGCACTCTGTCGGTCGCGGTCTCCAGGCCGACAGCCACGTCCGTCTCCAGGCCGGCGTCGACGAAATCGGAGACGCGCTCGTCCTCGACGAAGTCCGGCAGGGACTCGACGACGATGCGCTCCCGGTCGGCGAAGGTGTCGGCGATGGCCTGCCGGGTCTCGGCGGGGACCTCGCGCTCGTCGAGGAAGCTCCCCGAGGTGTATATCTTGATGAGTCCGGACTTCTCGTCCGCGTTCTCCTCCTCGTGGTCCAGACAGTGTTCTATCTGGGCCATGAGGTCCTCGTGGGCTACCTGTCCGCCCTCGACGGATTCGGCGACGTACCCACACATCGTGCAGCCGCCCGCGCGGGCCCACCGGCAGCCGCCAGTGTTTAAGATGATAGTCAGGCTCTGGTAGACGCCGTCGGGCGTGTTGTCCTCGTCGAGCCAGACGCGTGTCGGCTCGCGCGGGTCGTAGGTGGAATCGTTGCGCGAACGGACCTCGCGCATCACGGCGTTGTGGGCGTCCATCCCCTTTTCCTGTTCGTAGACGTCGGGACTGGGCTTGCTCATTACGCCAGGGTAGCTCGCGGGCGTGTATAGCTCCTGTGTTCCCCGTCGCCGCCCAGAGCGGCGGAGCAGCTCTCTCACGAAGGCGAGAGACGTGCCAGCTCGGTGATATCCCCACGAACACCTTTCAGGCAGCGTGGTAAACGAACGGGGAGGGATGGTCGACGCATACAAGTGCCAGAACTGTGGGGACGTGGTCGAGTCACTGGGGAGCTGTCCGTCGTGTGGCGAAAACGAGATGCGACCAACCAGGGTTCCCGAATCGGAACTGGGGACGGACGACGAGGCGGCGACTTCGAACGCGGCGGAGTCTGCGGGGACGCCGACGGCCGATACTGGGACGACCGCCGACAACCGAACCGAGAGAAACGGACGGACGGCGTCCGACAGCGGCGGACTGCTGGCGTGGCTTAAATCACTGTTCTGACTGTCTGTCCTGCCCGGCGCCGACCCGCCCCAGAGTCAGCCAGAGGACACTGCCGCCGACGGCTCCGACCGCGTTGGCGACCGCGTCTGCGCCGCTCGTCCCGCGGGAGGGGACCAGTCCCTGCAGGAGTTCGATGCCCACGCCGTAGCCGACGGCGAACGCGGCCAGTGCCCCCACGACCACCACCTCGCGGCTCCGGCGAGCCCAGGCGAGCAGGCCGGTGAGGGCGCCGTAGCTGGCCGCGTGGACCCACTTGTCCAGGGCGATTCCGAGCGGCGCGGGGAGGGGCGGTCCTCCGGTCTCCGGCGTCGGCACCAGCGAGACGACGAGTAACAGAGCGGCGAAGGCGACCGCGGGCAGATATCGACGTGTCGGTCGGTCCATGGTCGCTGTCGGGGACGACGCGCTCCTACAGCTCCTCGGTGTGGCGCATCTGGACGGCGATGCCCCGCGTCGAGGAGGTCATCTCCGCGCCGTGCATCTCCGCGCGGCCGACGCCGAAGGCCGCATCGCCAGTGACGACGACCTCGTCGCCCACCCGGATGTCGTCGCTGGCGTCGACGATACCCGGCGCGAGGACAGAGCCGTGGGGGACGAACGGCTCGATTTCTACCGTCTTGGTCGGCACGTCGCTCTCGACCCAGCGGCGGGCGCCGGCGGTGGTCAGCGAGAGGACACCGTACTGCTGGGCGAGCGCGGCCAGTTGTTCGCCGTCCGCGTCGTCGGCCCGAAGCTGCGGATAGCGCCCCTGCGTGCCGATGTCGGGGAACAGCTCGTCGCCCGCGCCGGCGCCGAACTGGTAGTCCGCGATAGCTTTTATCGTACGGTGCTCGCGGGTGGACTTCTGGTAGGTGTCCCATCCCTCCAGTTCGGCGGCCAGGTTCCCGAGGGAGTCCGCCGTCGTCGGGTGGTCCCGCACGGTGTAAGTAAACTCACGACCCAGCGAGTCGGCGACGTTCTCACATATCTCCCGGTACCCCTCGCCGGGGACGTGGGCGATGATTTCGGGGTAGTCGGTCCCTTCGAGGTACCGTTCCAGCACCCGGGAGACGAACTCGATCTCGTTTGCAGACCAGTTGCCCGTCACCACGGAGTCGTAGTGCTGAGCGGGGTAGGTGAGTTCGAGTTCCTGGGGGACGACACCGATGGGCGAGGTCATCGAGACCACGTGAGCACGCCACTGGATGGCGTCGTGGTACTGTTTGTGGCTCTGTGAGTCGCTGTAGGGCTTGCGGGCCGAACACGGGACCAGCACGAGCGGCCGGTCGTCGAATCTCGGCACGTAGCGTTCGGTGACCCGCTGGGCGAAGCGCTGTATCTCGACACGGCGGATGGCGTCCTCAGTGGTTGCGGCGAGTTCGGCCCGGCGGATGAGCGGCGTCCGCTGCTCGACGTAGCCGTAGCGCTGGTCGAGCAAACGGACGGTCGCGGTGAGCCAGTTGTCCTGGCGGGCCTGGCCTTCGATGTAGTCGCGCAGCCGGCCGTCTCTGACTCGGCGGCGGACGCGTGCGAGCTCGGCCGCGAGCGCGTGGACGTTGTGTTCGGCGCAGTCGCTGCGGTCGAAGGTATCGCGGGGCTGCTGGCAGGCCGGACACGCACAGGGCAACTCCTCGAGGTCTTCGAGGAAGTACGCTTCGTCCGTGGTGAGATAGCGGCCCTCGGTGCCCCGAATCACGGCCCGGTGCGGGTCCACGAGGTCCACGCCGGCGTAGACCAGCGTGGCGACGTTCCGGGGCGTGGCGACACCGGGCAGATAGAGCGCGGTGTCGGCCGGGACGGCGTCTTTCACCGTCGTCAGGGCGTCGACAAAGGCCGACCCGTGGCCGACGTAGCCGGTCGCACCCGAGAGGACGGTGAGGTCGGCGGCGTGGTCGCCAGCACTCCTCGGCGAGACGACGGCCCCACTCGGGAACTCGACGTCGGGGTAGTCGTCGGCGAAGGCCTCGGCGACCTCCTCGGGCGTCCCGGCGGGGAGCCCGCGATGGGGCAGTATCGTCACCGCTGAATCGTCGCCCGATGGTGGCTCGGGCTCGCTCGGCCAGCGGCCCCCGGCGTCGGCGAGGACGGTGTGGACCCGCCCCGGTGTGTCGGCGTCCACGTCGTCGACCAGCGCCGGCGTCGGCACGGACTCGGCGAGGCGCAACTCGCCCAGTCGCGCGGCCCCGTCGCGCTCGTGGACCTCGAAGTAGTCGGTCATGCGTTCCAGTCGGCCGTGGCCCACCAACTATCTTGCCTTTGGAAGCGCGGTGTTTTTCGCGCTCCAGCCGGGAGGAGCAGTATGGTCGGGTCACGAACCCTGACGGCGGTCGTCGGCCTCCTCGTGAGCGTGCTCGTCACGGTGGCCCTCTGGTGGTACTTCGAGACGCTGTTGGTCTTCCTGTTTCTGCCGTTTATCCCGGTCCTCTTTCGCGGCTTCGGCGGGGATAGCGGGCCGACCATCGTCCAGGAGTGTCCCCACTGTGGATTCCAGGCGACCTCCGAGGCCTACGACTACTGTCCCCGAGACGGGAGCCGGCTGGAAGAACCAGAGCGGGAGTGAGACGGATTGTTGTCGCTGTTTACCCACGAGTTCCGGCCCGGGGTCAGAGCAGCCCGGTGAGAGCGTACACCAACCCGTATTTGTTATCAGCACAGAACGTTTCCGTGCTCGCCCCAACGGTGACTATGGAACTGGTAGTGTTCGGTGGCAACGGCTTCATCGGCCGGCGCGTCTGCCGGCGGGCGGTCGAAGACGGCCACGAGGTCCGGAGCATCGCACGCAGCGGGCCACCGGCGCCGGACCAGCGGGGTCCGTGGGCCGACGCGGTGACCTGGCACGCCGCTAACGTGTTCGCGCCCAACGAGTACCGGGAGGCCCTCGACGGCGCCGATGCCGTGGTCCACAGCATCGGTATCATCGAGGAGTCCCCGAACGAGGGCGTCACCTTCGAGCGGGTCAACGGCGACTCGGCTATCATCACGGCGCTGGAGAGCGAGCGTGCCGGCGTCGAGCGGTTCGTCTACATCTCCTCCGTGGAGCGCCCCCCGTGGGTCCGGGAGGCGTACATCACTGCCAGGCGGCGGGCCGAGCGGGCTATCGCGGACCTGGGCATGGCGACCACAGTGCTCCGTCCCGGCGCGGTGTACGGTCCAGACCAGCCACATTTCCCGTCGGTGCTGAATCGGCTGCTGACGCTGGTGGGCGAGTTCGACCCGGTCGCCGAACGCCTCGGTGAGGGCCGCCCGCTCGACGTCGAAACTGTGGGGGAGGCCGTCTACGAAGCGGCGGTCGGTGTCGACAGCGGGGAGCCACCGCTCGACGCACAGCGCATCGCGGCACGGGCCAGTTGAGACAGCTGTCGCTCGACGTTCCCAAATCCTGCGGATTTACTCACTTCCGATGAACGGCGTTCATCGGCGTTCGCGAAACCGACGGTTTCGTTCACTTCCGAGAGGCACCGATGGCGTCTCTCGACTGTCGCAAACCCGGGAGGTTTGCTCACTCCCTCGCGTGGAGGTCCCGAACCCGAACTGAGTCGGGCACCCGGTCGAGCGCCGTCTCGGGCCAGTCGTCGTGGACGAGCGTAAACGAGACGTCGGGGTGTAACTCGACCAGTCGGGCGACGCCGTCGGCGGCGGCCTCACAGGCCGCCCGGTCGGTCCGGTCGGGCACTTCGGCGGTCAGCGGGTAGGTGTCGCCGAGTTCCCGCGGATAGGGACCAAAGGGCGGGCGCACGCCCCAGGTCTCGTCGTAGCGGTCGTTCGACCCGCCCTCGGTCAGCAACACCTCGTCGGCGTCGAGCTCGAAGCGGTCCAGGCGCTCCTGATGGCGCAGGACCTCGGGTCGGCGGGCGCTCTCGGCCGACGTGTAGAAGAAGGCGTCCTTCGAGACGGGGTCGGTCCGTTCCAGTTGCTCGGCGTGGTCCAGCAGTGTGCGGTAGCCGTCGAGCATCGCCGGGTGGCCACGGGCCCGCGAGTCTACGAGTTCGAGCAGGTTCCCCGAGCGAATAGCCTGGCGGACGGTCCGTATCTCGCCGTAGGTGACGTGGAGGTTGTGGCGGGCCAGCAGGTCCTGACGAGTCTCGTCGTCCATGTCGCGAAGCTCGGCGGGCGTGTGGTCAGTGCAGATTGGACAGGTACAGGGGAACTGTTCGAGCTCGTCGAGCAGTTCGGTGCCCCGGACCGTGAGATAGCGGTCGTCGCGGGCGTACAGCGCGTAGGCGGCAGAGTCGAACAGATCACAGCCAAGCGCGGCGGCCATCGCGAACATCATCGGGTGGCCGGCGCCGAAGAGGTGGACCGGGCCGACCTCGCCCAGCCCGCGCTTGCAGGCCGCGACGACGTCGGCGAGGTCTGCGTATCGGTACTCGTTCATGAGCGGGACGACGGCGCCCAGCGGGAACACGTCGAGCCCGGTCGTCGTGGCGTGTTCGGCGGCCCGCTCGCGCAGGTCGGGGTACGTCGACCCCTGAACCGGCGCGGAGACGAGCATCTCGCCGGTGTCGGCCGCCGCGGCCCGCTCCAGTCGGTCCTGTGTCGTTTCGAGTTCGGACTCGGCGCGCTCGCGGTCGACGTCGGGCGGGGTCGGGATGTCCACCGGCGTTCCGATGTCGCTCCCGATGTCGGACTGGAACTGGAGTATCTCCTCGGTCGTCACGTCGATGTCGCCGTACTCGGCCAGCTGGAACGAGCCCGAGTCGGTCATGATGGCCCCCGAGAAATCCAGCAGGTCGTGCAGTCCCTGGTCCAGCGCCGGCTCGCGCAGTTCATCCGAGCCATGCAGGATGTAGCTGTTCGTGATGAGTATCTCGGCGCCAAAATCTGATTCGAGCGCCGACGGGTCGACCGTCTGGACGTGGGGGTTCACCACGGGGAGGATGGTCGGCGTCTGGACGGTGACGCCGGCACGTGGCACCTCGAGTTCGCCCAGGCGGCCCGCAGCGTCGTACTGGCGGACCTCGAAGTTCGTCATTGTCCGTCGTGGGTGGGGCCTGCGCCTAAGGGTTGTGTTCCCGGGCGACCTCGGCCGGGTCGGTCCGGTCGACGATGCCGTCGAAGTCGTCGTCGAAGCTGAGGACGGTGTCGATGTCGTGTGTTTCGGTAAACGCGACCGTGGTCGCGTCGGTGAAGCTCAGCTGCTGGTCGTCGTATCGTTCGAAGATGTCGACGGCAGTCTCGAACACTGCTTTCGAGAGGTTCCGAAGGTGGAACAGCTCGGGAAAGTCACCGGCACCACGGAGACGGCGGCCGACTCGCATCGCTTCGGCGTGGCTGTCGGTCCGCGTGAGCGTCAGCGTCACCGTTTCGTCGTAAATGTAGTCCGTGATGTACGGCTGTCCATATCCGCCCTCGAGTATGGCCGATAACGCCGCCACCGCCGTTCCGTGTCGGCTTGCACCTCGGTCTGCGTGCGCGTAAAAAACCCCGGAGTCGACGACGACCGTCATCCGTAGAGGATGTCGTCGATATCTTCTTCGTCGGTCTCGACACCCGAGTCGAAGGTACCGTCGAGAAACGCGTCGATCTCTTCATCGGACGCGGGCACGGTCGACTCTCTGAAGGAGTCGACGACTTCCGCACGCGATTCGTAGGCATCGTCGATGAGCCGGGAGAGCAGTTCCTGCTGGGTCACGTTCTTGCCGGCCTCCAGCCGTATCTCGGCCTGTAACTCTTCGAGGCGGGCCTTGGCCTCGTCATCGACCTTGACTGCGGTCGTCATAGTAACTCAGTTACTTTCGTTACTCAATAAACGTTTGGAGGTCACCGCTCGAACAGCGCGTAGTACATGATACCGACGGCCGAGCGGCCGTCTCGCAGGTCTCCCTCCCGAACCGACGCCAGCAGGTCCTCGAATGCCGTCGTCTCCACGCGGATGGATTCGTTGAAATCGAGGTCCTGCTCGGCGGTCGGTTCACACCCCTCGGCGAGGAAGTAGTGGAAGACGGAGTCGGCGTAGCCGTTGGCCGGCTCGGCGGTGTAGAGGTGTTCGACAGTCTCGGCCTCGTAGCCGGTCTCCTCGCGGAGTTCGCGGGAAACGGCGTCGCGGGGCTCGTCGTCGTCCGATTCCACGCTCCCCGCGGGCAGGGCGCGGTTGACTCGCTTGACCGCCTGGCGCCACTCCTCGATGACGACCACTTCGCTCTCGGGGGTCAGTGGCAGGACGACGACGCTGTCGCCCTCCCGCAGGAAGTCGAAGTCGGTCTCGGTCCCGTCGGGCAGTGTGACGTCCTCGTGGACGATGTCGAACCCCGGACAGCTGTAGGCGATGTCGGTGGCGAGTGTCTCCCAGGCGAGCTCGTCGGGCATACCGGTTCCTGTGCTCCCAGTAGTAAACTGATTACCGTCTCCGGCTCAGAGCTTCTCCTGTTCGCGGGCCTGCTGGTTCCGCCGCGTCGCCTGGTCGAGACGCTTCCGGGCGGCCGCCGTCAGCGGGTCGGGCATCGCGCCGCTGGCCTCGCTGATCTTCGTGCTGACCCGTTCGAGACGGGCGGCGACTGTCTCCAGCTGCCGGTCCGTGTTGCCGCGGTCGCCCTCCTCGGCCCGCTGGGCTGCCTTCTCGGCCGCGTCGACGACGGCCCTCAGCGCCTGGGCGAGCCCGGTGATGGCGTTTTGCTGGCCGCCGCTGTCGTCGCCATCGTCGGTATCGCCGTCCTCGAGGTCGGCTACCTGTGCCTGCGTCTCCGCGGCGATATCCGCGACGAACGTCGCGAGCGAGGCCTTGCCAGTGTTTGCCACTCCGAGTCCGACCGCGTCGTCGGCGTCGGGGTCGGGGTTGACGCGGAAAGCACCGACCGCGTCGTCGGTGTCTCTGACCTCTGCGGTGTAGGCCCCGCCGTCGTGGACGTAGGCCGCGTCGGGTCCGTCGAGCGGCGCGTCGTAGAGTCGCCCGGCGAAATCGTCCTCGACCGCAAGCCGGTTGAGCTCACTGTCAGCCTCGGCGGGGTCTATCTCGATCTTCCGTGCGTTCTCGCGTGCGACCATGGGTATCTCCCCGTCGACGCCGGCCGGCGCCTGCACGCCGTCGTCGGCGACCGACACCGATTCGCTGTGCGGAGCTGCGCCGGCCCGGTTTATCGTCAGCCGGTGGTCACCCGCAGGGACGTCCGTGACGGCGGCGACCCCATCGAAGGTCGGGACGGCCTCGGGGTCACTCTCCAGCAGTGCGACCCCCTCGAACTCCGAGTCCTGCGTGGTGAGACCCTCGTCTTCGGGCGCATCGGGATTTGAGACCGCTTCGGAGACGCTTGCGACGACGGTGTTGATAACTGCCGCATCGCCGATGGCGTCGTAGCGGTCGGCGAGGGCGGCCCGGTGGTTCGGCTCCGAGATGTCCGCTGCGGGATTCTCGTAGCGGGACTGTCCCCACGGCGCGCCCGTCGTCGAGATGTGTCCCGAGACGGCGTCCTCGCCGAACTCCGGCACGTCGAACTCGAAGCTCAGCTGCGGACCGGTGAAATCGGTGATATCCTCGATTTCGCTCGTCGGTGCCAGTTCGTACTCGATGTCCGCGTCGGTTCCCGACCGCTCGCTGTGGGCGAACACCAGCCCAGTCTCCCGGTTCGGGAGCCCCGGCAACGAGCTGGTGAGGGTGTCGAGCGAGCGAACCGTCAGCGACGCCGGAATCAGGTCCGACCGCTCGACCGACGGGAGGTCGTCGTGTTCGTACAGCGGCGCGCCCTCGTACTCCGGAACGAGATAGGGGAGCCTGGAGCCCTCGTCGCGGGGGAGCCCGTAGGCGAAGGGTATCGCGGCGATGTCTTCGACAGTCTCGATGGCGCTGTTGGTGATGTCGGCCAGCCCACCGCCCTCTGAGATGCGCTGGAAACGGTCCGCAAGGTCGTTGAGCGACAGCGCACTGGAGTGTGAGCCAAGCTCCGTGAGGATTCGCGGGACGGTCTCCGGGTCGGGATCCAGAAACTCGTTGTTCGGAACCTTCCGCGAGTGTGAACTGGCGACGTAGAGCTGTGGCTCGTCCGTCTCCGTGTCGACGAAGACGTGCAACACCTCCCAGTCGTGCCAGTGGAAGTTGGTCGTGAACTGGTCGAACACCGAGTACGCCCAGAACTGGACGGCGACCAGCGGGGAGTCCTCGTAGCCGACGGCGTTGTAGAACAGCATCGGCGCGGGCGGCTCCGAACCAGTAAAGTCCGCGTGGTACCCGTCGAGGGCATCGAACCCCGTGACGACGGTCTCGCCGTCCTGTTCGCTGGTGTACTGGCGCGGGTCGGTCGGGAACCACGGCTCGTTCTCGTCGAAGTACAGCGTCGGAGCGAACCGGGTCGCCAGCTCGCTGGCGGCTTCGGGGTCTACCGCTGTCGTCTCGCTGTCCGCACCCGGCGAGAACAGCGGACAGCCGGCGAGAGAGGCCGTGCCGGCGCCGGCGACCGTTCCGAGTATCCGCCGACGACTCAGCCGCTGGTCGGTCACCTCACCGACACCCCTGGACGCGTCGCTCACTGGGGGTGTCTCGGCCACCGGGACGTAGCTGTGACTGCATTCCAGTCGAATCATGCCGTCACGACCCAAAGATTTTCTGGCAGTTGCCGGCACAGTCGTTGCAGCGACGAGGAAGAGGAATTAAGGTCTGAGTCGGTATACGGCGTGGCATGAAGAATCCGCTCGCGGCGATTCGGCCCCGACTCCCGACCTTCCTCGTTCTGTTCGGTGTCGGCGGGATATTCGGCGCCGAAGAGAGCATGGTCAGTAACCCGTGGCTCGGCGTCGCGCTGGTCGTCGCCGGCGTGGGGCTGTACGTCGCGCGGAGCCAGAATATGAGTCCAATCTAATCAGTACCGCTCGAACCCGTCGGTGTCGAGGTAGTTGTGCGCGACGGTGATGGCGTGGTCGGCGTGGAGCGGTTCCGGCCCCAGCGAGAGGCGCTGCTCGGCGTGGCTCTCGATGGCGGCCGTCTCGGCCTCGCTGAAATCGTGGTGGTCCGAGAGCACGAACACGGGGTCGGCCGGCGGGTCGACGTCGACGACGGGGTCGCCGTCCTCGTGGAGCTGGACGACGGTACCCTCGCGGGCCACGTCCTCGAGCGTCGCGGCGAAGCCCCGCCTGGTCAGCGAGACGCCGGGCGAGGTCTCGACCGGGATGTGACCGATAGCCTCCTCGCGCTCTTCGAGTGCGTTCCTGACCAGCGCGGCCGTCGACCGCTCGTCGGGGTTGAGTCGCCGGAGGTCGCTCCCGTCGAAGGTGACGGTGTACTCGTCGGCCAGTACGAGGTGGACCCGGACGGCCTCGCGGATGGCATGAGAGAGGAAGAAGGCGCTGGTGACACATCGACACAGCACGTCCAGCCGGCCGGCGGCACCGGCGAGGTCGTCGAGCGAGAACTCCGGTGTGGTGGGCGCGTCGTGGCCGATGACGACGAACTGGCGCATACGCTCTCCTGTCGCCGGTCCGGGTTAGCCCTGTCGAAGCTTACTCCGGGTCGACGAACTGGCCGTTCTCGACGGCGATGAGGTCCCGGGAAACGGCAGCTTCGATGACGGCGTCGAACTCCTCGGGGTCGATATCGTACGCGCTCGTGGCGACCTCGCGTATCTCGGCCTTATCCACCGGGAACGGTCGGTTCTGGAGGAGTCGCATCACCTTGTTGTACTCCAGTTTCGTCAGCCGCGGCTCCGCCCCGCTCGTGTCGTTGTCGGGGGTCGCAGGGTCGTCGCCTGTCTCGTCGCTCTCTGTAGGGGTGGGCTCCGAATCTGTCTCTCCGACGCCTGTCTGCCCGCTGTCGGTCTCAGTATCCGGTTCACCGTCGCTTTCCGCGGGGGACTCCCACTCCTCGGCCGTGGTCGTCGGTGCCTGGGATTTGGGGTCCCCACCGTCGTCCGCGCCCGCTTCGAACAGCGAGCCACCGCCAGCGTCGCCCGACTCGACACCGCTTCCCGCTCCGATATCGGCTGGTTCGGGCTCCGCTCCCCGGTCGGTCGTCGTCCCGTCGATGACTGTCTCCCCTTCGGCCGCGTCCACAACCTCCTCGACGACCGCCCCGAGTTTCCGCCGGCAGGTCCCACAGAGGACGACCGTCGGGCCGTCTTCGGCCGGCTGGAGCGCCGTCGGAACGACGGGGTACTCGGAGAGCGAGGCGTCGAAGGATTCTCCACAGAAGTAACACGAGGCGAATCGGTCCATACCTGCGTGTGTCGCTCTCCCGATATAAACCCTGTCGGGCCAGTCCCGGCCGCCGAACGCGGAATCGCTTCCCGCCCGAAGCGTTGAAACGTCCGAGCACGCTACAGACTAGCATGAGTGTCTCGGGCCTCTGTGAAATCTGCCAGCAGCCCGACGTCGAGCACGGCTGTGACCGCTGTGGTCAACTGGTCTGTGAGCGCCACTGGGACCGCCAGCTCGGGGTCTGCATCGAGTGTAGTAGCCAGGTCGGCGGTCGCGGCGGCCAGGACTCGACGGAGAACCTCCCGGACGGCGTCGATACGTTCCGGTTCTAGAGAGCGCTACCGATACTGGTTGAGTTGCTCTTTGAGTTGCTTCGCGGACTTGCCGGCGGCCTCGAAGAACTTCTCGGGCGCGCCGCGGTCGGCGGCTTCCTCTCCAGCGAAGATAATCCCCCGCGAGGAGTTGACGAGCCCGACGCCGTCGGCCAGGCCGTGTTCGACGGCGGCCTCGCTATCCCCGCCCTGGGCACCGACGCCGGGGACGAGGAAGGGGATGTCGGGGACGAGTTCGCGAATCTCCTCGAGTTCGTCGGGATTGGTCGCGCCGACGACGAGCCCGACGTTCCCGTTGTCGTTCCAGAGGTCGGCCAGGTGGACCACTCGCTCGTACAGTTTCTCCCCCGAGGCCAGTTCGAGGTTCTGGAGGTCCGCGCCGCCGGGGTTGGAGGTCCGCCCGAGGACGAAGACGCCCTTCTCCGCGCGCTGGAGGAACGGTTCCAGTGAGTCCCGACCGAGGAAGGGGTTGACGGTGATAGCGTCGGCCGCCGGCCCGTCCTCGTCGTCGAGAACGCTCGCGTACTGGCGGGCGGTGTTGCCGATGTCGCCCCGTTTGGCGTCGAGCAGTACGGGGACGTCCTTCCCGTGTGCGTACGCGATGGTCTCACGAAGCGCCCGCCAGCCGTCGGCGTCCTCGTAGAACGCGGCGTTTGGCTTGTAGCAGGCGGCGTGTTCGTGGGTCGCGTCGATGATACGGCGATTGAACTGCCAACGGGGCAGGTCGGCGTCGGCCACCGCTTCGGGGAGCCGCGCGGGGTCGGGGTCCAGCCCCACCGAGACCACGCTGTCGGCGACCGCGATGCGGTCGGCCAACCGGTCGAAAAAGTGCATACCTACCGCGGCGATGGGGACGGATACAAGCGTTTCCTTCTGCCGCCGAGTATCGCCGATGATAATTTAGGGGCGTGGTATTTTATACTGGGTGCGAAACCTCGTACCATGGACCGTTCCCTCGACGTAGCACACGTCGCGGAGACACTCCCAGACCTGGGTGCGGTGCTGGAGGACTCGCGGCTCAGGCCCCTCGGAGTCGTCGTCGGCTTCGCCATTCTCACCGTCGGTGCACTGCTGTCGATCGCCCCGACGACCGGACAGTGGGCGTTCTGGTCGAACGCAGTCGCGGCCACGCTGGTGTTCGTGAGCGTGCCGCTGTTCTGTGTCGGGCTCGCGGCCCCGGACCCGCCGAAGGGGTCGCGCTTCCACATCGGTGTGAACCTCTCGCGCAAGCAGCGCCAGGCGGTCGCCACCGGCTCGCTGTGTATCACGCTCTCGCCCGTGGTCATGGCGCTTGGCTCGCCGCTCGGGCTCTCGACCGTGGTACTGGCGACGGCTGCGACGCTCGCCTTCGTCGGCGCGTCGCTCGTGCTGACCGGCTTCGTCGCCTGGACGAGCGAGGAGCTAACTGGCCCCGCCTAATCGACCGTCGCCGCGACCACGTCGACGAGTGTCTTGACCGCGGCCCCGCTGTGGGCCACGACCACCCGTCCGCTCTCCTCGACAGTCACGTCTTCGCGCTCGCTCTCGAAACTCGTCGGCGCTTCCAGGGCCAGCTGTGCCGTCCGCTCGGTCACGCTGACGGTTCCGACCACCTCGTCGTCGGCCGCGACGCGGAAGGCGTAGGCGCCCTCGGCCGTCGGCTCGACGTCCGGCTCGGCGTCGTCGACCGACACCGCGCCCAGCGGTCCCCGCTCCAGTCCCGTCAGTTCAGACGCGAACAGCTGTCCGATGCGCTTCCCGTCGGTGATGCGGTCTTCGACCATCAGATTCCCTCCCGGACCTCGGTGCCTATTCCACCCACGTCGACCCCTTCGCTGCGGGCGTAGACGACCGCCGCGGCGTCCAGGGTCACGCCCAGCTCCGATTGCAATCGGTTGATGCCCGCGACCGCGGTCTGCTTCTCGACCCCGTGCTCGATGACCGTGTCCAGCACCTGCTCGAAGGCCGACCGGGACTGGAGTATCTCCTCGCCCGGCTGGAAGCCGTCGGGGATCGTCGTCGACGCCGCGTCGAACCCGACGACCAGCGCGTCCTCGTCTCGTTCGAGGAGCCCCTCGCTGGTGGCCACGTCGACCAGCGTCTTGGCCTGGTCCGGCGAGAACCAGTTGCGGTCAAGGGAGAGGGCCACGACGAACTCGCTCTCGGCCATCCGGTCGGTTCCACGCTGGCGAAACGGCGCGGCCACGGCCGTCTTCAGACTCATCTAGTGTATGGGCCGGTCGGTCCGGGTGTAACGGTTGCGATTGCTAGCAACCATATTTGACATTGACACTCCCACCGGGGTACTAGTTCTAAACAGCCAGAAAGCCCCGAGCCGTTCGACTCGGGCGACTCGCTGTGCTCCTCACTCGCTCCGCTCGTTGCGGTGCTTACTTCGCCGGCCTTCGTCGAACGGCTCGCCCCTTTCAGTCCCGCCCGTAGCCGGTTGGTCAACCGTCGCGGGTGGGACTGAAAGGGGCGGCCAGCTACACGAACCTCGACGAAGCAAGCACCGCAACGGAGTGAGGAGCGCAGCGAGTCGCGGGAGTGTAGCTGGCCGGGGCTTTCTGGCTGTTCCCGTCGGTTCCTGGGTTGGTTGGTCCGTCGCCACAAACGACCACCACCCAGTACCCAGCCCCCGTAACTAGCATCGAACGCTTCAAGTAGCCGCTCGGCCACGTACCCGATATGAAAGACCAGGGACGCTCCCCACGCAAGCGGACAGGCGGTCGACGACGCCCGAACCACAAGAAGAAGAAACACGAGCTGGGTCGCCAGCCCACCGAGACCCAGGTCGGCGAGCAGAAACTGAAGGTGCTGGCCGCCCGCGGGAACACCAGCAAGGTCCGCGCCGTGACCACGAACGTCGCAAGCGTCGCCGACGGCGCCGAGACCGTCGAGGCGACCATCGAGCAGGTCACCGAGAACCCCTCGAACCCGAACTACGCCCGTCGTAACATCATCACCAAGGGCGCCATCGTCGAGACCTCCGAAGGCAAGGCACGGGTCACGTCCCGGCCCGGCCAGGACGGACAGGTCAACGCGGTTCTCGTCGAGTAACGGAGCGGTCTTTTCGCGGTTCTGGGACCCGTTAGCGACGGCACTGCTCGGTGGAGTGTCGGGCGCAGACGGATAGACTCGCGGCGGTGCGGTGACGGCGCGGGTCAGGGACGCGGCGCGGCTTTCTGGAGGGCGCTCTCGGCGATGTTGCCGCCGTAGTCGGCGGTCCGGGAGAGCGAGTCGACGATGCGGCCCAGAATCTGGGCGCTCTCGGGGTCGGCCTTGCGGACCTTGCTGTCGATGTCGCGTGCGGTCTCGTCGACGGCCGGGATGCGGCTCTGGGCGTCGTTGGCCTGCTCGACGGCCGCCTCGTTGTCGTCGGTCAGCAGCGCGTCCATCGCCATCTCGGGGACGACCGTGGCTTCGGACTCCAGCTCACGCAGCAGGTCGGCGGTGTCGCCGCTTATCTCGCCGATTTCCAGTGAGAGACTCGCGATTTTGGTGGCGTGGTCGGCGATGCGTTCGAGCTGGCGGGCGCTGGACTGGTAGTCGAAGACGGTCTCCCGTGGGAAGCCGATCTCGTTCGCGGCGGTGGGGTTCCGGAGGACGGTGCGGAACACCCGCGAGACCATATACCAGAGGCGGTCGACGTCGTCGTCGCGTTGCATCACGTTGGCCGCGAGGTCGTCGTCGTCCTCGATGAGCGCCTCGACGGCGTCGGACAGCATCGTCAGCGAGACAAGTCGCATACGCGTGATGGCGTTGTGAATGGACAGCTCCGAGGAGTCGAGCAGGTCCTGCAGGACGATGCGGTCGGAGGTCTCCTCGATGACTTCGAGCCCGACCAGACCCTGGGTCGCGTCCCGGATGATACGGCGCTGTTCGGCCGTGATACGGGTGGCCTCGAGCTGGATGACGTCGAAGCCGCTGACGTACATCGTCATCACCGCGCGCGTGAGCTCGTGGGGGTCGTCCAGCCCGTCGATGTCCAGGGTCCCCTCGACGCGGTCCTCGTCGTGCTTGGGTGCGAGCAACAGCAGGTCCTGCTCCGCGTGGAACTCGACGACGCTCCCCGCGCTCACGCCGTTCTCTGTTGCCCAGTCTTTCGGTAGCGACACGGTGTACGTCGAGCCGCCTGTCACCTGCACCTTGCGAGTCTCCATGTACGTTCGTATACTCCCCTCCCCGTATAAATCCACCCCTATCTATATATTTTACAGCTCCTTGGGCTGGGACGGCCGAATCATGGGCCTCTGGCCGTTGTGTTGCCGTCGAGTATGCAATACTTGCCCACCGACAACACTCGAAAGTACGACTCGAAAGAAATGGCCGAGAACGGGTAGAGAGTCCCGATAAGCGGAGGATGTGGAATCATACATGATTCATAGTTATGTCCATGTGTGCAGTTCACATGGATTATCTATATAGACAACATAGATATATAGCTACGACATAGTAGAGTATTTATTTATTTCTCGTCTCCCTTCCGATGATGTCAGACTCACCGAACCGTTCCGTCTCGCGCCGTAGCTTCCTGACAAGCGCTGGTGCCGCGGGTGCACTCGCTCTCGCGGGTTGTACCGAGGGCCCCGGCTCGGGCACGGAGACCGGGCTCTCCGGTAGTATCCGAATCAGTGGGTCCAGCACGGTGTACCCGGTCGCACAGGCGGTCACCGAGCAGTTCCGCTCGCAGAACCCGAACGTCGAATTCAACCTGAGCCGGGACGGCTCCGGTGGTGGGTTCAGCAATCTGTTCTGTGAGGGCAACTCGGATTTCAACAACGCCTCCCGGGAGATCTCCAGCGACGAAGAGGACCAGTGTTCCAGTAACGGTGTCGAGTACCACCAGATCACCGTCGCTACGGACGCGCTCACGGTCATCGTCAACAACGACAACGACTTCGCCACCGACCTGACGACCGACCAGCTCAAGGATATCTGGCAGGCAGACGGGGCTACGACGTGGCAGGACGTCAACGGCGACTGGCCCGACCAGGAGATCAACCGCTTCGGCGCGGCCGACACCTCCGGGACCTTCGACTACTTCCGCGAGACTATCATCGGCGAGGACGCTAACCACACGAGCAACTACGAGCCGACCGAGCAGGACAACACCATCCTGCAGGGCGTCCAGCAGGACCAGTACGCCATCGGTTACTTCGGCTTCTCGTACTACCAGAGCAACCGGGACGCGGTGACCGCCGTCAACATCCAGGCCGACGACAGTGACAGCTACGTCGAGCCGACGCTGGACAACGCCAAGAGCGGCGACTACCCTCTCGCACGCCCGCTGTTTACCTACCCGAAGGTCAGCTCTCTCAAGGAGGACCACATCGCCGAGTTCGCACGCTTCATGGTCCGCCAGAGCGCCAACACGGAACTCATCGCCGACCAGATTGGCTACGTCCCCAACACCGAAGAGGCGAAACAGAGCGAGCTCGACGCGCTGAACGAGGTCATCTCGAACGCCTAATATATAGGTGGATGGTGAGACGCAATAGCGATACAGAGACATTCCGGGTACTTTTTCCCGAGATACAGCAAATGGACTCACAATCACGATGAGCAACGAGGGACAGACTCCCGACCTCACGGGGGATCGGGGACTACAGACGGTGCGGGAGTCGACGTACAAATACGCCCTGGCCGGGTGTGCTGCTCTCTCAGTCCTGACCACCGTTGGTATCATCGGCGTGCTTGTCGTCGACGCCGCGGCCTTCTTCTCGTCGCCAGCGGTGACATTCGGTGAGTTCTTCACCAGCTTGCGTTTCAGTCCGAATCTCGAACCCGTCTCCTTCGGTATCTTACCGCTGGTACTCGGGACCCTGCTCGTCACCTTCGGGGCCGCGCTCGTCGCGCTCCCCATCGGGCTGTTGACCGCCATCTACCTGAGCGAGTACGCTTCCGCCCGCACGCGGTCGATACTGAAACCGATGCTCGAAGTACTCGCCGGCGTGCCGACGGTCGTCTACGGCTACTTCGCGCTCGTCTACATCACACCTGCGCTCAACGCCGCCATCGGGGCGGTCAACGGAACGCTCGGCACACAGTTCCCGACGCTCGGACTGTTCAACGGGCTCTCGGCCTCTATCGTCGTCGGTATCATGATTATCCCGATGGTCTCCTCTATCAGCGAGGACGCGATGAGCTCCGTGCCCGACTCGCTGCGGCAGGCCGGCTACGGGCTCGGGGCCACGAAGTTCAACGTCTCGCTGCGTATCGTCGTCCCCGCCGCCGTCTCCGGTATCGCCTCGTCCTTTATTCTCGCCGTCTCGCGGGCCATCGGCGAGACGATGGCCGTCGTGCTCGCCGCGGGCTCGCGGCCGCCGGATATCCCGCCGACACAGACCGCCTTCGGCGTCCTACCCTACGTCGCCCCCGGCGACCTGCTCGCTCTCTACAGTGAGAGCGCGGCGACGATGACCGTCGCGATGATAAACATCGCCGTGAGCGACCTCTCCGGTGGGTCGATTGCGTATCAGTCGCTCTTTGCTATCGGGCTCACGCTCTTTGTCATCACACTGGCGATGAACGTCGTAAGCGATGCAATAGCGAGCCGCTACCGGGAGGAGTACGAATAATGGCAACACAGACAGAGACCGGCTTCGGCCAGGTCAGTCGACTGAAAGGCACCGTCTTCAGATACCTCACCTTCGGTGCGTCACTCGTGGGCATCCTCGCACTCGGCGTGTTGCTCGCCTACGTCTTCTGGGACGCCCTGGGACTCGACTCGGCGGGGACGGCGTGGTATCTCACCTACACCGCGACGCTCCTTGCCCCCCTGCTTGGCTTTCTCGCGTACGCACGCGACAAGCCGGCCGTAACCGCCGGGGCGATAGAACTGGTCGGGTTCACCCTCGCCGGCGGAATGCTCTCCTTCGCGGCGATAATCGTCCTCATCGTCATCGCCGGCCCACAGGTGTGGTTCACCTACTTCCTCACGGTGGTCGCCCCGGTCGTCGGACTGTTCCTCTACGGGCAGTACGACCGGGAGGCGACCTGGGTCGGGCTGGGTATGCTCGGGGTACTCATCGCCGGACCGATTGTCGGCACGTTCCTGATCGGAACGCTCGGCATGGCTGCGGGCCTGCTGGGTGCCCCCGGCGTCTACTTCCTCTCGCTTGTGGTGCCCGGTGCGGGACTGGCGGCGTTCCTGGCGGCCGACCGGTTCGACGCCTCCCGCCGGGTGGCACTCGGGGTCGGCATCGGGCTCCCGGTGCTCGCTATCGTCGGCGTCCCGCTCGTCGATACGGTGCCACTGGTCGCCCGCTCGGTCTGGTTCGCCGTGCTCGTGATGCTCGGCCTCCCGGCCGGCTTCGCGGCCGTGAACACCGCGAGACAGCCGGCCCGGCGGGCCGCCTTCGCGCTCCCGGCCATCGCAATCGGTGGCTTCCTCCTCGGCGAGTTCCTCGTGGGTACACTCGGTGCGACCCAGCCGTCACCGTGGCTCGACTGGCAGTTCCTGACGAGTCCGACCTCGTCGCTGGCCGCAAACGCCGGGCTCTACCCGGCCGTCATCGGTTCCGTCTTCCTCATCATCCTCGTCAGCATCTTCACCTTCATCTTCGGTGTGGGCACGGCGATATACTTAGAGGAGTACGCGCCGTCGAGTGGCCTCCTCGGGACCGTCACCCGGCTCATCAACGTCAACATCTCGAACCTCGCCGGCGTCCCGTCGGTCGTCTACGGCCTGCTCGGACTGGGTATCTTCGTCAACATCGAGCTCAGCCTGGGGCCGGTCGTCTACGCCGGCATCGGGGCCGGGACGGTGCTGACGGCGGCGCTGACACTCTCCCTGCTCATCTTGCCTATCGTCGTCATCTCCGCCCAGGAGGCGGTCCGCTCGGTGCCGGACTCGCTTCGTCAGGCGTCCTACGGGATGGGCGCGACCCGGTGGCAGACTATCCGGAACGTCGTCCTCCCGCGGTCGCTGCCGGGTATCCTGACGGGGACCATCCTGGCACTGGGTCGGGCCATCGGCGAGACGGCACCGCTCATCATGATCGGAGCCGTGGCGACGAAGTACACTCCCCCGTCCGGGCTCTTCGACACGCTCACTGCGATGCCGCTACAGATATACACGTGGGCCTTCCTCCCGTCTGCGGAGTTCCGCTACGGCGTCGTGGCGGCCGGCGTGGTGACGTTGCTCATCGTCCTGCTGTCGATGAACAGCGTCGCGATACTCGTTCGGAACAAATACCAACAGGAGGCATACTAATGACAACAGAGAACATGGCGACAGAGACCGAGGCCGAAGACGACGAGACAGACTCGCTAGTCACGACCGACCCGGGGAAGGGCGGTCTCAGCGAGAACGACGAGCGCGGTGCGGTCACGACGACCGGCACCATCATCGAATCCCGCGACCTCGACGTCTTCTACGGCGAGACCCAGGCCCTGCAGGACATCGACCTCCAGATTCCGGAGAACCAGGTCACCGCGATGATCGGTCCGTCGGGCTGTGGGAAATCGACGTTCCTGCGGTGTATCAACCGCATGAACGACCTCATCGACATCTGTCGCGTCGACGGCGAGCTCACGTTCAACGGCAAGAACGTCTACGACGAGGACGTCGACCCTGTCGCACTCCGTCGCCGAATCGGGATGGTGTTCCAGCACCCGAACCCCTTCCCCAAGAGCATCTACGACAACGTTGCCTACGGGCTGCGCACCCAGGACAAGACCGAGAACATGGACGAGGTCATCGAGGAGTCCCTGAAGAAGGCCGCGCTGTGGGACGAGGTCAAGGACCGCCTCGACGAGTCCGCCCTCGACCTCTCCGGTGGCCAGCAACAGCGCCTCTGTATCGCCCGCGCCATCGCCGTCGACCCCGAAGTCGTCCTGATGGACGAGCCCGCCTCCGCGCTGGACCCCATCGCCACCTCCCAGATCGAGGACCTCATCGAGGAGCTGGCCGAGGAGTACACGGTCGTCATCGTCACCCACAATATGCAACAGGCCGCCCGCATCTCCGATAAGACGGCGGTCTTCCTCACGGGCGGGGAACTCGTCGAGTTCGACGACACCGATAAAATCTTCGAGAACCCCGAGAGCGACCGCGTCGAGGACTACATCACCGGCAAGTTCGGATAACGCCTGATTCTCGGGTCGCCTCGGTTTAGTCGCCTGAGACCCGTTCGTCGACACCTGTCCCCGGGTTTCGGTTTGAAAACTACAGCCAGCGGGTGGGCTATGTTTGCTTTTCGAGGCCGTCGCCATCGTCCAGGAGGTCGCTGTGTGCGGCGAGACCACTGCCGTCGGGGGGTGACGATAGTGCAGAGGCCGACGTTGGCTCCGAGTGACCACTGATTCGAGTTGGCAAACCGAACCGGCACCGCCGAATCCGGTTAGATATTCCAAGTATCGCCGGTCAGCGGATTGTTTTTCGAGCGAAAACCGCAATCAGAACCCCGGTCGTAGTACGTTGCGTGAGCTATCACGCGACTCCGACGTCGAGCGCCCGTTTCGTCGACCAGTGGAACCACACGCAAGCTATCACCCCAGACACTGTTGCCCAGGGGGACCAGCAGCGATGAACGTCACAATCCTCGCCGACAACACGGTCGCGACTGGTATCCCGAAAGGGCTCCGCGGCGAGTGGGGGTTCGCGGCAGCAGTCGGCGACGTGCTGTTCGATACAGGCCAGTCCACGGCCGCCCTCGACAACGCCCGCCTCCTGGACTGTCCCACCGAGTTCGAGACCATCGTCCTGAGCCACGCCCACTATGACCACACGATGGGGCTCGACGCGTTTCTCGACCCGTCGGATAGACCGACCATCTACTGCCACCCCGACGTCTGGCAGGGGCGGTTCATTACGGAACCGGCTGACGGCCGGACACTCGATGAGCCGATACACATCGGCATCCCGTACACCCGGGCTGAAGTCCAAACGGGGGCCGACATCGTCGAACACCGGGACCCGGTCGAGGTGACCGACGGCGTGTTCGCGCTCGGTGAGATTCCCCGGCCCCACGACGACAACCCGGTACATCTGCGCGAGACGGACGGTGAACTGGTCGACGATTTGGTGCCGGACGACCAGTCGGTCGCCGTCGCGACCAGCGACGGCACGGCCCTCGTCCTGGGCTGCTGTCACGCGGGCCTTCGAAACACCATCGACCACGCCGAGTCGGTCACCGGCCAGCCGGTCCGTTACGTCATCGGCGGGACCCATCTCGTCGCCCGAGATGCAGACGACATCCACGAGCTGGCGGACTGGCTGGACGGCAGACTCGAACTGTTTGCCGGCACACACTGTACCGGGTTCGAGGCGGAGAAGATACTCTCGGAGCGCCTTCCTGGGGCGTTTCGGTCCGTCGGCGTCGGGAGCACCCTCGAGCTCCCGGCGACCGCGTGAATCGACCGCGATGTTCAACCCGATTGTGTGGGCGTTCCGGTCGCTTGCCAGCCAGTTGGCAGGGGTGGGTGTAATCGACGACCACCGTGGACAGCGAATCGCAGACCTGGCCTGGCCACGTGTCCTGACGATGGTCGCCAGGCTGTCACTCCGCGTCACCGACATCGCGATGGTCGGCGTCGCTGTCGGTTCTGCAGGGCTCGTTGGTATCTCCTTTGCGGTCGTCTACTGGCAGTTCGCGTTCGCGTTCGGACTCGGTATCGCCGGCGGCACCATCGGGTTGGTCGCACAGCGCTACGGGACAGACCGACCGAACGCAGCGGCCCCTGTCATCGCACACAGCCTCCTCCTCGGTCTCGCCGTTACCCTCCCGTTCGTCGTCACATACTGGGCTGGTTCCGGGGCGCTGATTCGCGTCTTCAGCGAGGACGCTGCAATCGTCAGATACGGTTCGACGTATCTCCGAGTGGGTGCATTTGCGCTGCTGTTTCTCACGTGCAACGTCGTCGCGAGCCGCGCCCTCGCAGGGGCCGACAACACGCGGATTCCGATGTCGATTCGAGCGACAGGTGCAGTCGTGAACATCGCCCTGAACGCGCTGTTGATATTCGGTCTCCAGCTGGGGGTTTTCGGCGCAGCGGTCGCTTCGGTCATCGCCGAGGGGCTCGTGTCGGTGAGTTTCGCGTACGGGTTCGTTCGTGGTGGGCTGCCGGTCATTGGGCCGTTTCCGCTCGCTGTTTCGGTCAGCGAGCCCCGTCTGCACGTCGGGCTTGTCCGGCAGTTGCTACGGACGTCGCTGCCGCTGATAGGGCAACGTCTCGGGAACGTCGTCGTTCGGTTCCCGTTGCTCGTCCTGCTGGCGATGGTCGGGCCGACTGTCGTGGCTTCGTGGGAGGTCGCCCGCCGGGTTCGGAATCTGTTGAACGCCTCCGGAGCAGGGTTTTCGACGTCCGTGAGTAGCCTGGTCGGGCAGGCGCTTGGCCAGTCGGACGAACGGTTGGCTGTCGCGTTCGGACGCGACACCGTCGTCTTCTCGGCTATCGTGTACGTCCTTTCGGGTGCGCTCGTCTTCGCACTCGCCCCGGTCGTCGCTGGGCTGTTCAGCAGGGACCCGGAGACGATAGCTCGCATGACTCCGTTCGTTCGGGTCGCCAGCGTCAGTTCTGTCGGTCTCGGACTGTTCAGGACCTACGAGGGGGTTCTGAAGGGGTCGGGCGAGAACCGGTGGACGCTGTACGGACGGCTGTTCGGGCTGTACGTCCTCCTCCTCCCGGTGACGTATCTGGGCGCAACGACGTCGCTGGGACTCCGCGCTGTCTTCGCAGCGCTGGTCGCGGAAACGTGGGGTGCAGCACTCGTGACCGGCTATCGGGTCCGCTCCGGAAAGTGGACGGTCACGAGTCAGCCCCACCCCACTGCGGACTGACTCAGGCCCCCTCCCTGAGCTGCGTCAGCCGCTCTTCGAACTGACGCTGGCAGGTCGAACAACAGAAGTGACGCATCTCCTCGTCGAGCCACTCGGACTCGCCCTCGCTGTCGACCGTGTTCCCACACTCCGCACAGGTCAACGCGAACTCCGTCCCGTCGAGGGACGGTTGCCACTCGATTTCGTCCAGCAGCGTCACGGTGTACTCGGCGTCCTCGGCCGGTTTCAGGAGCTCGCGGAGCCAGGGATGCACGTTGTGGACCTCGGCTCTGGCGTTGAACCAGAGCTCCCCATCGGCAGTGACCATGACGTGTTCTACAGCGTCGGCTCCGTCGAGCCGCGAGCGGAGCAGGTCGAACGACCCTTTCGGGTCGACCTGGACGAACAGCTGGGCACCGGCACCCAGCTGTGTCCGGTCGATATCGACGGTGAAGCGTTCGATTACACCTGCGGCCTGCAGTCGCTCGACGCGGTCGGCGACGGCGGGGCCCGACATATCGACTTCCGCGGCGATGTCGGTGAACGTCCGACGCGCGTCCTGACTGAGGAGTCGCAGAATCTCGATGTCCGTCTCGTCGAGCGAGGGCATACCGGCGTTACAGCGCGGCGCGAAAAGAATCTCCTGCTCGAGGCTGTCTCACACGTTGGCTGGCACCACGTCCTGTACCCGATTTCATATAGCATATATTGATTTACTCCGCCTGATTCACCCGTGCGTGTTCGGCTCGATAGAGCGGCGCAATGGCGCCAGAAACCGCCGATTACCGCGACAGCGTCGCTTCGGTGTCGATACCGTACACCGCTTCTGGCGTTTCGACGTGTGCCGTCCGCACGGCCTCGTCCTCGCCGTTCTCCAGGAGCCATCGCACCCGACGGGGGACCGTCTTCGGCCCGAGCACCGCGCCCGGCCGCTCCGGGTCGTCGATGTAGTCGGTCTCCATCAGGAACGGTTCGTCCTCCTCGATAGCGAGCTCCAGCTCGTCTTTGTCGGCGAGAACGGACTTCGTCGGCCCCTGTAACCGGCCACCCGAGTAGTGTTTGACGACCTGCCGGCGGTCCAGCCCCCGCTGTTCGGCCCACTGGGCCACCTGTTCGAACTCCTCGCCACCCTCGGTGTGCAACTGGACGGCGAAGTCGCCGGCCGCGGCCAGCTCGAACGCGTGACACATCACGTCGTTCGATACGTCCCAGACGGCCTCGTCGACCTCGTAGTGCGGTCGGCCGGACTTGATAGCCAGTGCCGGGCCGTCGGTGACGTACTCGGCCGCTACATCCAGCCCTGCCTGCATGATGTCCCGTGCTTCATCCGGGGTGTAGCCCTCCTCGACCAACTTCGAAATCAGGGCCGGATGCACCCCGAGAACGGGCCAGGCCCGGCCCGGTAGCGCGTCGGTCGCGTCCTCGACGGCTCCGACCGTCAGGTCGAACGCCTCACGGAAGGTGTCCTCGTCGGTGGCCGCTTCGACGAGATGCCACGAGGGCTTGTTGAGCACGAGTAAATGCGTCCCGCCGTGGTCGGCAAAGTCCTCCACAGCTTCGGTGTTTCGGCCCTGGACCGGGTCGAGATGGAGGTGGTTGTCCAGCACCGGCGTCTCCTCTATGTCCATACCCGGAATCGGATTCCCGAGGCAAAAACGCCATTGCTCTCCGTGTCGCTGCTCCCGGCTCGGTTCCTCGCTATTGCTCGCGGCTCGGCTTCGAGGCCTCCCTACGGTCGGCCTCGCTACTGCTCTCCGGCTCCCGTTGGTCGCCGGTTCGCTGCCGATGAACTTCGCTACGCTCAGTTCATCGCTATGCCTCGCGGGTCACTTCGTTCCCCGCTCGGCTGTTCGGCGAACCCTCGCTTCGCTCGGGTTCGCCTATTCCACATCTGCCGACAGCGAAAGCCCGTCCTGGGCCGCGTTCTGGAGGGCGTCCGATTTCCCGTGTTCGCCCGGCGCGAGCGCCACGGTGCGGACGCCGTTGCGGGCGGCGACCTCCAGTGCGGGCTTGAAATCGGTGTCACGTGAGGCGACGACCAGCACGTCGATGCGGTCACTGGCGACGGCCTCGGTGGCGTCGACGGCCAGGCGCACGTCCACGTCACCACTGGTAGTTATCACTTCGAAACCACGCGCTTCGCCGGCCTGGATGAGGCCCGGCGAGGCGTTCTCGTCGAGGTAGAGTCGCGTCACGGCCAGGGGGCCGTAGGACTCGCCTATCTTTCTGACCTCGTCGAGGTCGACGTCGAACTCGCTGCGTAACACGTTCGGCCCGTCGACGTAGAGACCGACGCGATCTGTGTCGTCCCTGTCGTCGCGAAACCGACTGAGGAGGCTCATACCGCCACCTCACCGACGATTGAATTTAGCTCTGGTGTTTCCGTGCGTGGCACACTTCTCCCGCGAATAAATCAGTTATCGCTATATAGAACACTACCGAGTCCGGCTGTTGTCGGGGAACCCCTTCGCCTCGAATCCACTCGGTACGCGTCATCATTCGGCCGCTCGACTACCGAGGCGGGCTCCATATGTGGGGCGCCTGATAGCGACGGTTCCGCTCACGGGACGTTTTTGCCCTCGGTAGTCGAACACGCATCAAGAAGCCACCCCATGGACGACTCGTCACAGATACCGCCGGACCGTCTCGTCGAACTCGTACAGCACGACCGGGATTCGGCGCGCGCCCCTCTCGAACAGCTGAGGGCCGCCCCCACCGACGACCGGAAGGCAGCGTTACAGCGTCTGCGGAACGCTATCGTGGACGAGGGGGTGACAGTCGGGCCGGCCGTCCAGGCACTCGCGGCCTTTCTGGGAGACGAGGAACGGTCGGTCCGCCTGACGGCTGCGAAACTGTTCGTGGCTATCGCCCGGTGTGACCCCGACGCTGCCGAGTCGGTGGTACCGCCGCTCCGGGACCGACTCGCAGACGACGAGGAGTTCTATTTCGTCCGTGCCCGGTCGGCCGAGGCGCTGGGATACGTCGCGCTCGAACACACCGAAGCAGTGGCCACTCCCGAAGTCGTCGCGGAGCTGCGTCTCGGGCTCGACTTCGACGAGCCGGAGGTGAAACAGAAACTGGCGAAGGCGCTCGAACACGTCGCCATCGGTGACCCGGGGCGACTCACTCACCAGGTGGCGAAGCTCGCCGACCATCTCGCCGACGAGGACGAACTCGTCCGCTATCACCTCTGTAGCGCGCTCGCGGCGGTTGGCTGTGCATCCCCGTCGTCGCTGGGGCCAGCGGTCGACCCGCTCTGTGAACGACTGGCGGACGGGACCCCGCAGGTCAGGGGGCGGGCGGCCGAAGCGCTCGGCGTCTTCGGCCGCGACGCCGACGAGGTGGTGACGGTCCCGTCAGCGGCCGTCGATACGCTACGGTCGGAAACGGACACGGAGACACAGTTTCTCGCCGACCGTGCCCGGTTCGCACTCGATGGGTGGGACGAGGGAGTCGCGTCGGGGGTGGCTGATGATGTTGGCTCCGTCGAGGGGATACGCGAGTCCACGGCCGAGGCCGTAGAAGCGATACGCACACCAGCGGGTGAAGAATGTCCCCACTGCGGCGTCGGACTTCCCGTGGACAGCCCGCCAGTGTGCCCTCGGTGCGGTGCACCCCGTTGAGTCGGACGGTTGTGGTGTGTACCGGTACTCGACGCCAGGACCCGAGAGACCGGGAGCGGATTACAGTACTCCGTATCTAGCTGTCAATCTTAGGCTTGCCTAAAATTCGAAATCGATTTAACGGTTTAGGCTGGCCTAAAGGATATGAAGAGCCCAGCTGCTGGCATGCGGGTATCGACACGACCGGAGGGCGACCGATGACTCGACGAGACGCCAAACTGACCCGGAGAGCGACGCTCAAATACGGCGGGGCGGTGGCCGCCGGGCTAGCTATGGCCGGTTGTTCGGAGGTCGCCGACACCGGTGGGACGCCGGCGGGAGGTGGGGCGTACACGGCATCGATTTCCCCGATGGGGGAGGTGTCGTTCGACGAACCACCCGAGACGGTGTTCACGCGGCTCACCCATCACGCGGACATGGCGTTCGCGCTGGGGCGGGGCGACAGTCTCACCGCGATGCACGCGCCCGACTACTACGACGGGCTCTGGACCCAGTTCGTCGAACGGCTCCCGGGGGTCTCGCTCGACTGGACGGGCCTGTACTCCTCCTGGCAGCCCAACAAGGAGAAACTGTACGCGCTCGAGAGCGACGTCCACCTCGCCGACCCGGCGTGGATAACCAAACAGGACGCCTGGAGCGAATCCGACATCGACGAGATAGCGTCGAAAGTCTCGCCGTGGTTCGGTAACTCGCTCAGTGACACCCATCAGGAGCCCGCCCCGGCCTACGCCGACGGCTACGAGTACTACACCCTCTGGGAACAGTTCGAACTCGTCGCGGAGGCCTTCCGGGAGCGGGAGCGCTACGAGGCGCTGGCTGCGGTCCACGACGACCTGCTATCGCATATCGAGGCGGAGTTGCCTGACGAATCCAACCGCCCCTCGGCGGTGATGATAGCCTCCCACCAGATGGAAGAGATATACACTTACACGCTGTCGAACCCGGGGTTCCTGACCTCGCACACGCGGCCACTCGGGGCTCGTGACGCCTTCGAGGGGTCGGTCGAATCCGGGAGCACCGTCGACTACGAGACGCTGGTCGACGCGGACCCCGACGTGATACTGTTCCTCGGGGGCTTCGAACCGGGGACAAGCCTCGCCGAGCGGCGCGAACTGTTTCGGGAGGACCCGGTCGCCTCGGAGATGACCGCCGTGCAAGAGGAACGCGTCTTCCCGCAGGGCGCGCGCTACCAGGGGCCGATACTCAACCTCTTCCAGCTAGAGATGACCGCCAAACAGCTCTACCCTGACGTGTTCGGCGAGTGGCCCCGCTACGAGTCCGGCCCGTACCCGGAGATTCCCCGGGACGAACAGCTGTTCGACCGCCAGCGGGTGGCCGACGTCATAAACGGGGCTATCTGAGTATGCGTCACACGACTACCGCCGAGTACGACTACGAAGTCGCCGTCGTCGGGGGCGGCCCGGCGGGCGCTTCAGCCGGCGTCTTCTGCGCTCGCGAGGGGCTGTCGACGGTTATCTTCGACCGTGGTCGCTCCTCGCTCAAGCGCTGTGCCCACCTTGAGAACTACCTCGGCTTCCCCGAGGGCATCGATATCGAGACGCTGTACGGGCTGTTTCACGACCAGGCCGAGACGGCAGGCTGTACTATCGTCCCGGATATGGTCGAGTCCCTGCGCCGGTCGGACACTGGCGACGGGTTCGTCGTGGCACTCCAAGACGGGGAGCCAACCACCGCCCGTCGCGTCGTCGCCGCGACGCGCTACGACGGGTCGTACATGCGCGGGCTGGGCGACGACGACGAAATGTTCGAGACGACCGAGTACGACGGCGAGACCACCGAGTCCTTCGACCGGGGGTATCCGAACCACGACGGGACGACGCCGGTTCCGGACCTCTACGTGGCGTCGCCCTCCGAGGAGTCCCAGCAAGCCATCACCGCCGCCGGCCGCGGTGCGCGGGTGGCCGGGGAGGTCATCACGGACGCTCGGGTCGACGACGGCTGGTGGGAGGCCGTCGCCGAGGGCGTCGACTGGGTCCGACGCGAGGCCGAACTCGACGAGGAGTGGGCCGACCGCGAGGCGTGGGTCGACTGGTTCGACGAGTACTTCGGTGAAGATGCCCCCGTCGACGTCGGCACCGACCGCTATGAGCGTGTCCGGGAGGCAGCTATCGAGGACAGGCTCTCGTCGTACATCGAGCCGGACGAGCGGGCTTCGCGGGCCGAGACCGCCCACGAGCACCTGGCCGACCATCTCGACCCCGAGGCGGTCGTCGCCGGCTGTGACGATGGCGAACTCCTCGACGCGATAGCGGACGACCGCATCGCGGCGTATCTCCACGGGCGCAGTGCGGAGGTGAGCGTCGATGGCGAGTGAAACGCCGAGTGCGCGGCCGTCGACCCGTCGGGAGCGCTGGCTGGGCTGGTTCGACGGCTCGCTGGCCACGCTCTGTCTGGGGAGCCTGGCCGTCATCGTCGGCGGCGGGCTCGTCCAGGTGAGCCACGGCGCCTACTCGATGACCATCGCGGAGGCCTGGCGAGCGGTGTTCAATCCGAACGTTATCTTCAGTCTCCGGGCGTGGGACGCGTTCCTCTGGGGGATGGAGATGCCCGACATGAGCACGGCGAGTCTCATCGTCTGGAATATCCGACTGCCGCGTGTGTTCGTCGCCATGCTGGTGGGGATGAACCTCGCCGTCTCGGGGGCCATCTTCCAGGCGGTCACGCGCAACGAACTCGCCAGCCCCTTTATTCTGGGCGTCTCCTCCGGGGCGGGGCTGATGATTCTGCTCACGCTAGTCGTGTTCACCGGGATGGCCGCGTTCCTGCCGCTGGCGGCCGCCCTGGGCGGCGCTGTTGCCTTCCTCATCGTCTACGCCATCGCCTGGAAGAACGGCACGTCGCCGGTGCGGCTCGTACTCGCCGGCGTCATCGTCGGGACGATATTCAACTCCTTCCAGACGGCGCTGTTCTTCTTCGCCGACGACCTCGGCGTCGTCCAGAGCGCCATCGCGTGGACGACCGGCTCCTTGACCGGCACTGACTGGGAGCAGGTCCGGATGGCGCTGCCCTGGACGGTCATCGCGATGGGGCTGGCCCTGGTCGGCTCCCGACAGCTGAACGTGTTGCTGCTGGGCGAGCGGACCGCGAACGCGCTCGGGATGTCCGTCGAGAAGGTCCGATTCGCCCTCTCCGGGGTCGCCGTGCTGGCCGCCGCTGCGAGTATCGCTGTCGCCGGTATCGTCGGCTTCGTCGGTCTCATCGTTCCGCATATGGTCCGCAACATCGTCGGGAGCGACTACAAGAAGCTCATCGTCGGCTGTATGTTCGCCGGCCCGGCGCTGATGGTGGGGGCCGACGTCGGTGCCCGCCTCGGGATGAGCGTGCTCGCCGGGTCGGACACCCAGATTCCGGTCGGTATCGTCACCGGGCTGGTCGGCGGGCCATACTTCCTCTACCTGATGCGCCGGCAGGACGAGATGGGGGAGATTTGATGGCTGGGAGACAGCAGGCATCCGAGACCACGGACGAGGGCTCGTCGGGAGCGGCGACGACTGCAGACGATACCGAGCCGAGCGAACTGGTCGGCGAGAACCTCGCCATCGGCTATCCCGCGACCGACGAACCGGTGGTCGAGTGCGAGCGCGTCCTGCTGCCGGCGGGCGAGGTGACCGCGCTGGTCGGTCCGAACGGCAGCGGCAAGAGCACGCTCCTGAAGACGATGGCCGACCAGCACCAGCCCGACGACGGCCGAATTCTGCTCGACGGCGAGCGGATTCAGTCGTTCGGCTCGAAGGCGCTGGCCCGCGAACTCGGCTTGCTCTCACAGGAAAACGAGTCGCCGGGCTCCATCACCGTCGAGGACCTCGTCTATCACGGTCGCTACCCCCATCGGGCCTTCTTCGAGTCAGTCACCGACGAGGACCGTGACGCGGTCGAGCGCGCCATCGATCTGGCCGGCGTCGCCCACCTCCGCGACAGCGAGATGAGCAACCTCAGCGGCGGCCAGAAACAGCTGGCCTGGATTGCGATGGTGCTGGCCCAGGAGACCGACGTCCTGTTGCTCGACGAACCGACGACGTTCCTCGACCTCCATCATCAACTCCGGGTGCTGTCGGTCGTCCGGACGCTGAACCGGGAGGCGGGCGTGACGGTCGGCATCGTGCTCCACGACATCGGCCAGGCGGCCCGTTTCGCGGACAATCTCGTCGCGATGCAGGACGGCTCGCTGTACGACTGGGGGCCGCCCAACGAAGTCGTAACCGAGCAGCTGCTGGCCGACGTGTTCCGCGTCGACGCCGCCGTCGACAGCGAGAGTTCGACCGGGCTACACATCGCGCCCCACAGCGCGATAGAGGAGTGACGCGTGTCGACCGAGAACGAGACCGAACTCGACGCGGCGATGGCAGACGTCTCCCGCCCGCTCATCCGACTGTTCCGCAGCTACGGGCGCCCCGAGTGGCGCTGGCTCGCGCTGGGGCTGGTCACGAGCGCGCTCGCCTACGGCACCGTGCTGGTGACGCCCATCGTACTGGGGACGACCATCGACGCCGTCTTCACCGATGAGTCGGCATACGCGCTCCCGCTGGTCCCGGCGGCGTGGCTCCCGACCGACCCCGCCGGCCAGTTCTGGCTGTCGGTCGCCATCGTCGGGGTCGCCCTGGGCGGCGGGGCCGTCCTCCAGTGGGTCCGCGGCGTGGCGATGAACTACTTCGCCCACGGCGTGATGTACGCTATCCGCACCGACGCCTACGAGCGAATGCAACGCCTCGACATGGCCTTTTTCGACGAGAAGGAGACCGGCGAGATACTCTCCATCCTCAACAACGACACGTCGAATCTGGAGGTGTTCTTCGACAACGCGCTGGGTGACTGCGTCCGTATCGGCGTCGTCGTCGTCGGCGTCACCGGCGCGCTGGCGTACACGAACTGGCAGCTCGCGCTGGTGACGCTGGGGGCCGTCCCGCTCCTCGTCGGCTTCACGTGGTGGTTCATGCGGGTCATCGAACCCCGCTACGCCGCCCACCGCGAGATAATCGGCGACCTCAACACCCGTATCGAGAACGGACTGAGCGGCGTCGAACTCGTCAAGACCGCCGGCACGGAGTCCTACGAGAACGAGCGGGTCCGCGGGGTCTCCCGCGAGGTGTTCGACACGCAGATGGACGTGCTTCGGCTGAGCTACTTCTACCGGCCGGGGATGGAACTGCTGACCGGCGCGGCGCTGCTCGCGACGTTCGTCATCGGCGGGCTGTGGGTGTTCTCCGGCCCGCCGCTGTTCTTCTCGGGGGAGCTGACGACCGGCGATTTCGTCGTGTTCATGCTGCTGACCCAGCGCCTCACGGGTCCGATGGCACAGCTCTCGAACATCGTTGACTGGTACGAGAACGCCAAGGCGTCGGGCAACCGCATCTGTGGGCTCATGGACGTCCCCGTCGATATCACCGAACCCGCAGAGCCGGCGGCGCTGGGCGATGTCGACGGCCGCGTAGCTTTCGACGACGTATCCTTCGGATACGACGACAGCGGGGTGGGAGCCACCCCGGAAGAGTCGACCGGGGAGCGCCGCGACCCGGGAGACGCCCAGACGGTCCTCGACGGCGTCGACTTCACGGCCGAACCGGGCGACACCGTCGCGCTCGTCGGTGCGACGGGCGCGGGGAAATCGACGGTCGCGAAGCTCCTCCTGCGGCTGTACGACGTGGACTCCGGCACGATTTCTCTCGACGGTCACGATGTCAGAGACCTCCGGCTGAGCGACCTGCGGGGGGCTATCGGCTACGTCAGCCAGGACACCTTCCTGTTCGACGGCACCGTCGCGGAGAACATCCGCTACGGTCGCTTCGATGCCAGCGACGAGGCGGTTCGGGAGGCCGCCCGCGCCGCCAGCGCTCACGAGTTCATCGAGGACCTCGCCGACGGCTACGAAAGTCGTGTCGGCGAGCGCGGCGTCAAGCTCTCCGGTGGCCAACGACAGCGTATCGCCCTCGCGCGGGTGTTACTGCAAGACCCGGAAATCGTCCTGCTGGACGAGGCGACCGCCAGCGTCGACACGGCCACGGAGTACCGCATCCAGCAGTCACTGGACCGGCTGACCGCCGACCGAACGACCGTCGCCATCGCCCACCGACTGTCGACCATCCGCGACGCCGACACTATCCTCGTCCTCGAAGACGGCCACATCGTCGAACGCGGCGACCACGAGGAACTGCTGGCGGCCGACGGCTTCTACGCGACCCTGTGGCGCGCCCAGGCCGGCGATATCGACGAACTGCCCGACTCGATAGCCGTCGAGCACGCCAATATTTAGGGCGGCCTAAAAACCGACGTATTTATATATATTTTAGGCTAGCCTAAAATCGTGAGTGGTAACAAACCGACACGCAGAGAGACGATAAAATACGGGAGCGCTGTCGCGGCGGGACTCGGGCTCGCCGGCTGTTCGGACCTCGCGGGCCAATCCGGCTCGGAGGGCGCCACTGGTACGCCCCGGGAGCCGTGGACCGTCGAGATGCAGCCACGGACGAAGGTCACCTTCGAGTCGGTCCCCGACTCGGCCGTGGTGTATCGGGCCGACTACGCGGACATGCTCATGGCACTCGGACACGGGGACGCCCTCGTCGGGATGCAAGACACCCAGAGTTTGCCGATGGAAATGCTCGCCGAACTGCCGGGTGTCTCGGTAGCCACCGGCGATATCACACCGCTTCGGCAGGACGGTGAGTACGACAAAGAGGTGTTCTACGAGATAGACGCCGACCTGCACCTCATCGACCCGAACAACGCGAAAAACTACTTCGACTTCGACGAGGCCGACATCACCGACCTGTCCAACAACGTCGCGCCGTGGCTCGGCAGCTTCATCCGCAGACCACAGGCATCCATCGGCCCGAACTACCCGCACTACACGCTGTACGAGGCCTTCGAGAAGGTCGCAGCCGCCTTCCGGGAGGAGGCACGGTACGAGGCGCTCACGTCGATACACGACGAGATGTTGTCGACCATCGAAGCGGAGATTCCCCCGCCCAATGAACGCCCGTCGGTTGGCCTCGCCTTCCTCGTTCCCGGCGAGGATCTCGTCGGCTCCGGCGTGTTCTATCTCGCCGACCCGACCCAGCCGGGCATGGCGAAAAAACAGTACCGGGACCTCGGCGTGGAAAACGTCTGGGCGCAAGCGGACCTGAGTACGGACGGCGAGGCCAACTACGAGTCACTTCTGGAAGCGGACCCGGACGTGCTGATATCGCACAACGCGTTTGGCTTCACCGACTCGATAGCGGACTTCCAGACGAGTGTCGTCGACGTCATGCGCGAGGATACCCTCGGCAGTCAACTCACGGCCGTACAGAACGACCGCGTCTATCGCGGCGGGAAGAACGTGCAGGGACCGCTCATCAACCTCTTCCAGACCGAAATCGCAGCCAAACAGATTTACCCCGAGACGTTCGGTGAGTGGCGAGGGCTGGGCGAGATTCCCGAAGACGAGCAGCTGTTCGACCGACAGGTCGTCGCGGATATCGTAACCGGAGAGTTCGACGATGAGTGACAACGATACGACACGGACCACACGCAGAGCGACGTTGAAGTACGGCGCCACGGCCGCCGCTGGCCTGGGACTCGCCGGCTGTTCGGAGTTCGCCGAACAGGCCGGCAGCAATGGGACGCCGACCGGTACCGGTTCTTCCACGGTGACGATGGAACCGATGGGCACCGTCGCGTTCGATTCGGTCCCCGAGACCTGGATGGCCTACTTCAGCACGTACGGCGACATGGGTATCGCACTCGGGCAGGCCGACGGACTCGAGGCGCTCATCTTCTCGGAGAACTGGCCGGACCAGCTGTACGACTCCCTGCCGGGCGTCGACGTCGACATCCCAGGAACGCGCCAGCTGATGGGTGAGAGTGGCATCGACAAGGAAGTGTTCTACGAGCTGGAGTGTGACGTCCACCTGTTCGACCCGAACTTCATTCAGGTGCTAGACGATAGCTGGACCGACGAGGACCTCGACGATATCGCGACCAACGTCGGCCCCATCGTCGGCAACCAGATACGCCGCCGGGGGGACGATTGGCACGACTACCGGTACTACTCGCTGTACGAGGCCTTCGAGATAATCGCTCGGGTGTTCCAGGAACGGGAGCGCTACGAGGCGATAAAGACCGTCCACGACGAGTTCATTTCGTCGTTGCAGGCGGACCTGCCGCCCGAGGACGAGCGACCGGATATCGGCCTCGTTTCGGTCAACTCGAACTTCGAGGACGGGTCGTTCTACACCTACCCTATCGGCAGCGAAGGCAACGGAAAAAAGCAGTACCGTGACCTGGGCATCAACGACGCCTTCGCCGAGGAAATCGACGGCGGTTACGCCCAGTGGGACTACGAGCAACTCCTGGAGGTCGACCCGGACGCGCTGGTGTTTTCCTACGGGTTCTCACACGTCTCGCGAGCCGAGTTCGAGGACCGAATGGAACAGATGCGAGCGGACGACGTGGGCTCGCGACTCTCGGCGGTTCAGAACGACCGTCTCTACCGCGGCGGGACGGCCTATCAGGGCCCCGTGCTGAACCTCTTGCAGACTGAGGCCGCCGCAAAGCAGTTCTACCCCGACCAGTTCGGCGCGTGGAACGGGCTGGAGACGCTCGAAGACGCGGACGCACAGCTGTTCGACCACCAGCGAGTTGCGGACATCATCAACGGAGACATCTGATGAACGACGACGACGTTCGACACGACGCACCGACGCGCCGAGACACCCTGAAGTACGGCGCTGCAGCCGCTGCCAGTATCGGACTGGCCGGCTGTTCGGAGGTCGCCGAGCAGGCCGGTGGCGGCACGCCGACTGGGACCGGCACGGGGAGCTACACGGTGAACATGGCCCCGATGGGCGACGTCGGGTTCGACGGCGTCCCCGAAACGGCGGCCATCTACGACTCCGTCTGGGCCGACCACCTCGTCGCGCTGGGCCAGCAGGACCGAATCGTCTCGCTTGGCTTCCCGGACCGCTACTTCACCGGCTACTACGAACAGCTCCCGGGCGTGGCCTTCGACACCAGCGACCTCACGTCGATGTTCAACGAGGGGCTCCCAAAGGAGCTGTTCTACGAGCTGGACGCCGACGTCCACCACATCGACCCCTGTCGGTGGCTCTCTTTCGACTCGGGCTGGAGCCGCGGGGAATTCGACGACATCGAGGAGCAGGTCGGCCCGTTCTTCGCGAACCGGTTCAGCCGGGCCCACGCGGACCCGCCGGAAGGGGAGTGTCGTGACGCCTACCAGTTCTACAGTGTCTGGGAGCTGGCCGAGAAGATCAGTCAGGTGTATCAGGTCCAGAACCGCGGCGAACAGCTCCGGAGTGTCCGCGAGGAGATGGTCTCGAAGATACAGGACCGACTGCCCCCTGCGTCCGAGCGCCCGACCGTCGCCCTCGTAATCTACAACGCCGACGACGAGACGTTCGGGACCTACGAGATCAACGGGCCCGGGTTCGCCAAAGCGCACTATCGGCCGCTCGAACCCGTTGGCGCGTTTGCCGGGTCAGACGAGACTTACGCAAACAACTACAGCGCCATCGACCTGGAGCAGATGCTGGAGGTCGACCCCGACGTCATCATCCACCACTGGGACATCGAACCCTCCGACCGGTTCGAGGCGCTGCTGGCGCTGGAAGACGACCCCGTCGGGAAGAAGCTCACCGCGATTCAGAACGACCGCGTCTACGTCGGCGGGACGCCGATGCAGGGGCCGATTTTCAACCTGTTCCAGCTGGAGACGGCCGCCCAGCAGATATATCCCGGCGAGTTCGGGGCGTTCCAGGGCGTGGGCGAGATGCCCGAGGAGAACATGCTGTTCGACCGCCAGCGTGTCGCAGATATCATCAACGGCGACAGTTGACCCTGCGCGATACCGACGAGGAACCGTTTTTTCGCTACGTACCGACCGCGCCGAGTTGTCCGTCCTGCCGAAGCCACCACGCTGGCGGCCAGGGTCCGATTTCCTATCGCGCTATACGGTTTACGCGCTCGGCCAAAATCACCCCGAAGGCCAACTCGTAAGGTCGCAGGGAGAGATTCACCACCCATGACACTCCGACAACCCCCACTCGCGGGGGTGTACACGGATGCCACGCTCACCGACTTCGGTGGCTGGGAGATGCCTGTCGAGTTCGAGTCGATTCGCGCCGAACACACCGCCGTCCGCGAGACGGCCGGGAAGTTCGACGTCTCGCACATGGGCCAGGTGACCGTCTCCGGGCCGGACGCACTGGAACTCACCCAGCGATTGACGACAAACGACGTCGCGGCACTCGGCCCCGGCGACGCCCAGTACGCTGGCATCACTGACGAGGACGGTATCCTGCTAGACGACACCGTCGTCTATCGGCTACCGGCCGAATCGGACGACGACTACCTATTCATCCCGAACGCGGGCCACGACGGGGAGATGGCCGAGCGGTGGGTCAGCCACCGCGAGGAGTGGGGGCTGACGGCGACGGTGACCAACCGGACAGAAGAGTACGCGATGGTCGCGTTGCAGGGACCACACGCCCAGGCGCTGCTGGCGGCGGAGACTGTACTGGAGCTTGACTCGCTGGGTCGGTTCGAGGTGGCGAACGGGGTGGTCGCAGGCGTCGAGTGCCTCGTCGCTCGCACCGGCTACACCGGCGAGGACGGCTTCGAGATACTCTGCCCTGCGGGGGATGCGGAGACCGTATGGAACGCCGCCGACTGCCAGCCCTGCGGACTCGGCGCGCGGGATACGCTCCGTCTCGAGATGGGCTATCTGCTCTCGGGCGAGGAGTTCCACCCGCGGGACGAACCTCGGACCCCCTACGAGGCCGACATCGGGTGGACGGTCGCTCTCGATACCGATTTCGTGGGCCGGGACTCACTGGCCGCCCAGGAACGGGATGGTGTCGGCGAGACACTGGTCGGGGTGGAACTGCTGGACCGCGGGGTCCCGCGTCACGGCTACGAGGTCACCGACCTGGACGGTGCGACGCTGGGGCACATCACCAGCGGGACGATGAGTCCGACGCTTGGTGTACCCATCGCGCTGGCCTACCTGCCGACGGAGTACGCCGAGCCCGAGCGTTCGGTCGAGGTGGTCATCCGCGGCGAACCGAAGGAAGCACGTACCCGGGCGACGCCATTTATCGACAGATGAGTTTCGACGTACCCGAGGACCTTCGATATCTGGAATCGCACGAGTGGGTCACCACCGACGACACCGCGCGGGTCGGTATCACCGACTTCGCACAGGACGAACTTGGCGACGTGGTGTTCGTGGAACTCCCTGCAGAGGGCGACGAACTGACGGCTGGCGAGGATTTCGGCGTCGTGGAGTCCATCAAAGCCGTCTCGGATGTCTACGCGCCCGTCTCAGGGACCGTCACCGCGGTCAACGAGGCCCTGTTCGACCAGCCGGAACTGGTCAACGAGGACCCCTTCGGCGACGGATGGATGCTCGAGGTCGAACTGGCCGACGAGAGCGAACTGGATGAACTGCTAGACGCTGCGGAGTACCGCGACCAGATCGAGTAACTGGTCGGCGTCTACTCCCGGTCGTTTTCCGGTTCCGGCCAGGTCGATTCGGGTTCCGTAACGGACGAGCCGTCGGAGACGCTCGGCTCGTCCGGAGCTGTGTCTTCGGCTGTCTCCGTGCCATCTCCTGCTGGCCTCGGCGACGAGTCACCGCTCGATGATATGTGGTCGTCGGGACTGGACTCACCGTCTGTGTCGACCGCAGATGGCTGGTCCGGCCGAGTGTCCACTGTCTCTGCCGCGTATTCTCGGGCCAGGGACTCCTCGACGACGACGGTCCCGGCAGCCAGATCGCCGATACGGCGACCGTGCCGGTGGCCTTCCGCCAGCAGACCACCGATGATGAACGCCACCGGCAGGACGTCGATCCAGCCGGCGAGCGTCCGGACAGCGGCCGAGCGGAGGCCCACGGCGGAGCCGTCGGTGTGTCGTACCCGGAGGCCCATGCGGTGCTTGCCGAAGGTCCGCCCCCATAGTCCCTCTGAGACCGTATAGTAAGCCATCAGTGGGACGAGCAGTGAAGCGAGCCAGAGGTGACCGAGATCGACGCCCGAACCGGCGATAACCGGGGCTCCGAAATCGATGTCGAAACCCAGCGGGAGCTTGAGAAACAGTACGACAGCAAGCTCGGCCATCCCTACCAACGTAAGTAACCCAACGAGGAGACACCAGTCCAGGAGCCGTGCCTCGACTCGGTCCTCGGCCGTATCGCCGACGTGTCGTAGCAGTGGCTCGTCCTCGTCGTTCGCTTCGTGGGGGGACGTGTCGACCGGCTCCCCCGTCGCGTCGACGTGGTGCCCCTGGCGTCGCCAGCGCTGGTGGAAGGCGTCGGCCACCGTCAGGTCTGAACCGTCGACGATATCGAGTAGGTCCGTAACGGTCGATTTCTCGGTCACCAGACAGACCTCGTCGTACTCCTCGTCAGCGACGAGGGCCGCTACGTCGTCGAGTAGTCGGTCCGCTTCACCCCGGCCAGCCAGCCCGAACATTACTAATGAACTGACCACGAGGGCCCCGACGGAGAGGCCGTTCAGGTAGCCGGCGACGAGGAGCCAGAGCGCCGTCGCGAAGCCGACACCGAGGGCCAGTAGGCCGAGACGAGGATAGTCCAGTCGGTTGCGGAGCTGGTCGTGTATCGTCGTGGTGAGACTGAGGCCGGCCAGCAGGAGCACGGTGTGCCAGTCCCAGACTGCCACAAGGAGCAGGACGGCCCAGTTACAGAGTAGCCACGCCCACTCGCGCTCGCCGATGCCGGTCAGCGAATGTTCGTCGACGAATTGGACCGGTCTGTCTCCGGCTATCGTCCGGAAAGTCTCCCTATCGAACCGCTCGACACTGCGAGTCAACAGTAGCTCGAGGGGCGCCCACAGGAAGAGAAACGTGAGCCAGGTACCGATCATCAGGACCGGGAATTTCAGCATCGCTCTGAACTGGTCCCGTAACCCGACTGTTTCGCCGTACTGGACTACCAGTGCGTCTTCACCTGACAGAAACCCATCCAGTTCCGTCTGCAGTGACTGGGCGCGGCTAAACGTGAACATCCCGAACAAGGTGAGCTTCGACATATGTGTCCGAGTCTTATTTGAACATCCAGAACGTCGGAATATGGGTGTTTCGAAGCAGTGAACCCGAATCGGGAGTAATCCTACGCAAGCGGTCGTGCTAGTGACTCACCAATGTCCGTCAACGGGGCCTTACACCGATATTCGGGACAGCAACTATGACAAGCCCGTACGCGCCACACACGGCGGCGGAGACCGACGACATATTCGACACCGTAGACGCATCGAATCGCTGCTCGACGCCGACGCGTACAGGACTATATCGAGTACCCTGCCGCTCTCTGTCTACGACTCGGGGCCGGTCCCCGTCTGAACCCGCTCGTTCCGTCGTGGCACGACCGTCTCTGCCGTATATCGCCGTTTTCGGGCGTATCTCCCGCTGGCAGTCGTCAGACAGCTGTGTCGACTTCTACGAGGTCATAAACCTGATATCGATATATCAAACTCCTCGGCGGCGGGGGTGGTGAATCGAGATAATCATATGCGGCCGGCCGCAACTATGCAATATCAATGCCCGCTCGCAGTAGCGCCCCATCCTGTTCTTCACAGCACCCATGACCAGCCCCTACGCCCCACACACCGAGGCCGAGACAGACGCGATGCTCGAGGCCGTCGGTGTCGACGATATCGAATCACTGTTCGACGTCCCCGACTCCGTTGCCTTCGACGGGGAGTTCGGGATTCCCGCTCACGGCGAGCGGGAGGTCCGTCGGGAGGCGGCCAGACTCCTCGGCCGGAACGACGACCTGACGGAGTTCCTCGGTCGGGGTCACTACACCCACTACGTCCCCAGCGTGGTCGACGACCTGGCGAGTCGCTCCGAGTTCCTGACCTCGTACACGCAGTACCAGCCAGAGGTCGCCCAGGGGTTCCTGCAGGCCCTGTTCGAGTACCAGTCGATGCTGGTCGAGCTGACGGGGCTGGACGTCGCCAACTGCTCGATGTACGACGAGGCGACGGCGCTGGGCGAGGCGGCCACACTCTCCCAGCGAGTTCGGTCGGTCTCGGGCGAGACGATTCTGGTGCCCGACCACCTCCGTTCGGGCAAACGCGCAGTGCTGGCAAACTACGCCGACGGCCCCGGCCTCACGGTGGAGTCGTATCCGATGGCCGACGGGCAGGCCGACGTCGCGGCGCTGGCCGAGCGGATGGACAGCGACGTGGCGCTGGTGTACGCCGAGACGCCGACGGTCCGGGGTGTAATCGAGGAACGTCTCACCGATATCGGCGAGCTCACCGACGACCACGACGCGCTGTTCTGTCTCGGCTCGGACCCGGTCGCGCTGGCGCTGCTGGAACGTCCCGCCGACGTCGGCGCCGACGTGGTCGTCGGCGACGCCGCGTCGCTGGGCACCGGCACCGCCTACGGCTTCGGACTGGGGATGTTCGTCACACGTGAGGAGTACCTCCGGCAGGTTCCCGGCCGGCTCGTCGGTGCGAGCGAGGACAGCGACGGGCGCCGGGCCTACACGCTGACGCTGCAGACCCGCGAACAGCACATCCGCAAGGAGCGAGCGACCTCGAATATCTGTACGAACCAGGCCTGGGTGGCGCTGCGGGCCGCGATGCACGCCGCCTGGCTCGGTCCCGACGGACTCGTCGAGCTGGCCGAGGACTGTGTCACCCGGCCACGTGACCTCGCCGAGCGGCTCGACGAGGTTGTCGGGGTCCAGGCGCCGGTCCACGACGGCCACAACTTCCGGGAGGTCGTCGCCCACACCGACCAGCCCGCCCACGCCGTGGTCGAGGACCTCGCGGCGGAAGGATACGCCGTCCACGAAATCGGCGAACACCTGATTCAGGTCGCTGCCACGGAGGTGACCGCCGAGGCCGAAGACGGGCTCGTCGGGGCTATCGCGGAGGTGGCGAAATGACCGAATACACGCAAGCGAGCTGGACCGACGAGGACGGCGACCGCTACGAGCCCCTGCTCTCGGAGAAGGCGTCGAAGACGGTCGATATCGAGGACTCGCCGCTGCCCGACGACCTGACGCGGGACTCGCTCGAACTGCCCGCCCCAGCGGAGCCGGAGCTGGCCCGCCACTACACCCGCCTCTCCCAGATGAACTACGGCGTCGAGAGCGGGCCGTTCCCGCTTGGCTCCTGTACGATGAAGTACAACCCCTCCTTCACCGAGGATATCGCGGCCCTCCCGGCGGCCGCCGTCCACCCGGACCGGCCCGACCGCACGGTCCAGGGGACGCTCGGCCTCTCTCACCGGCTGCAGGACTACCTGGGTCGTATCGGCGGGATGGACGCGGTGACACTGCAGCCCCCGGCCGGCGCTGCCGGGGAGTTTACCGGTATCCAGATCGCGAAGGCCTACCACCAGCACAACGACGACGACCGCTCGGAGGTCGTCATCCCGGACTCGGCCCACGGGACCAACTTCGCCACGGCGGCGATGGCGGGCTACGACGTCGTCGAACTGCCAAGTGGCGAGGACGGCCGCGTCGACATCGAGGCCCTCGAAGCGGCCGTCAGCGATGAGACGGCGGCGCTCATGCTGACGAACCCCAACACGCTCGGACTCTTCGAGCGCGACATCGAGCACGTCGCCGACATCGTCCACGACGCGGGCGGGCTGCTGTACTACGACGGGGCGAACCTCAACGCCCTCCTGGGGCGAGCCCGGCCCGGCGACATGGGCTTCGACGTGATGCACTACAACGTCCACAAGACGTTCGCGACGCCCCACGGCGGCGGTGGCCCGGGCGCCGGCCCGGTCGGCGTCACCGAGGAACTGGCGCCGTTCCTGCCGGACCCTCACGTCAGACAGAGCGACGGCGGCTACGAGTACTACAGCCCCGACCACTCCATCGGGAAGGTCCACGGCTACTACGGCAACTGGCCGGTGCTCGTGAAGGCCTTCGCCTACATCACCAGGCTGGGTGATTCCGGGCTCGCGGACGCCAGCGCGAAGGCCGTGCTGAACGCGAACTACCTCGCCCAGCAAATTCCCTACGAGGTGCCCTTCGGCCCCTTCCACCATGAGTTCGTCGCCAGCGCGGCGCCCCAGGACGCCGCCGACGTGGCCAAGGGAATGCTCGACCACGGCGTCCACCCGCCGACGACGAAGTGGCCCGAAATCGTCGACGAGGCGCTGATGACCGAGCCGACCGAGGGCGAGAGCCAGCGGTCGCTCGACCAGCTGGCCGCTGCCTTCGAGGCCGTCCACGGCGAGTCCGACGGCACCCTGGCAGCGTCCCCGACGCGGACCGCGGCCGGGCGCATCGACCAGGTCTCGGCGGCCAGAAATCCACGACTCTCCTGGCAGGCGCTCGGTTCCGACGACTGATAATGCCGACCGCCCATTTATGTGAGTGTAGCGGGCAGTACAGGTACTGACGCGTATGTCCGAGCAGGCAGTCATCCTCCACGTCCGCCCCGACTCCGCCGCTGACGGCGGTGTCTCACAGCCACTGTCCGACCGGACGAATCGGCCAGTTCGGACGGCGAGTTCGCCAGCGGAGGCGCTCGAGGTCCTCGCGGCGACCGGCGTCGCCGCCGCTGTCTGTGACCACGCCCCGGAGGACGGGCTCGACGGACTCGCGGTCCTCGACGCGATTCGTGGGGACTACCCGGAGCTGCCGGTACTGCTGTGTACCCACGAACCCGACGGCCGCGTGGCCGCCGAGGCGACGCGGCTCGACGTGACCGAATACGTCCCCCGGAGCGAGGTCGAGCCCGCGGACCGGGTTCGGGAACTGGTTCGCGAGGACTCGGGCCGCGCGCTTGCGGGGACCCGCGAGCGGGAGCTGGAACGAAACAACGAGTACTTGCAACGGCTTACTACGCTGGCATCTGTAGAACCACACACCGATGACGAGATAATCGAGCGCGTGCTCGAACTCGGTGCCGACAGGCTCGACCTCTCGCTTGGCTACCTGAGCCGCATCGAGGGGAGCAACTACGAGGTCGTCTCGGTCGTCGGCGACCACGACGTCATAGAGGCGGGCACCACGACCGAACTGGCAAACACCTACTGCCGGCGCATCGCCGACGGGCCGGACAGCTTCGGCGTCACCGACGCGGTCGCGGAGGGGTTGGAGGACGATGCCGCCTACCAGATGTCGGGGCTGGCCTGCTATCTCGGCGGGAAGGTCGTGGTCAACGGTGAACTGTACGGCACGCTCTGTTTCGCCGACGAGGAGCCCCGCTCCGAACCGTTCTCCGAGAGCGAGCAGACGTTCACGAAGCTGCTGGCCGAGTGGACGAGCCGGGAACTCGAACGCCGCCAGCGAAGCGCCACCCTCGAACAGTACGAGAACGTCATCGAGGCCGTCGACGACGGCATCTACGCCCTCGACGAGACGGGCCACTTCGAGCTGGTCAACGACGCGATGACGGAGCTGACCGGCTACAGCGAGTCGGCGCTGCTGGGCGCGCACACCAGCCACATCAAGTCCGACGAGGTCGTCCAGCGGGCCGAATCTATCGTCCGGGAGATGATATTCGACGAGCGCGAGGGCGACGAGGAGACGTTCGACCTGGCGATACAGCGGGCCGACGGCTCAGCGTTCCCCGCCGAGGACCATATGACGCTGCTGTGGGACGACGACGGCGAGTGGTTCGAGGGGACCGCCGGTATCATTCGCGACATCACCGCCCAGAAGGAACGTGACCAGCGGCTCTCGGGGCTACTGGATACGACACGGTCGCTGATGCAGGCCCACACTGCCGAGGCCGTCGCCGAGACGGTCGTCGCGGCCGCCGAATCCGAGCTGGGCTTTGACCTGAACCTCGTCCGGCTGTACGACGAGGAGACCGACACGCTCGACCCGGTCGCCGGGACCAACAGGATGCCCGACCGGCCGGTGTACGACGCCGACGAGGCGTACCCGGGCGAGGCCTACCAGCGCGGTGAGACCGTCCGTGTCGAGGATTTCGCCGACGTAGAGAACTACGACGACCGGGACGCGAACGCGGCGATGTACGTCCCGCTCGACGACCACGGCGTTTTGAGCGTCGCCACCTACGACCAGGAGCAGTTCTCCGACGCGGACGTCTCGGTCGCCGAAATCCTCGCCTCGAACGCGGCGGCCGCTCTGGACCGTGTCGAACGCGAGCAGGACCTCTTGCGCTACGAGACTGTCATGGAGAACGTCCGTGACATGGTGTACGTCCTCGACGACGACGGCCAGTTCCAGCTCGTCACCGAGCCGCTGGCCGACTGGCTGGGCTACGAGCGTACGGACCTGTACGGCCGCCACCCGCGGGCCGTTCTCGACGACGAGTCCGTCGCCGCCTTCGCGAGACAGATTCGGGAGCTCCGCGAGACCGACGGGGGCGGGACGGTACGGATGGAGACGACCCTGTACACTGCCGACGGCGAGGGTCGCCCGGTCGAGATAGAGGTCTCGCTCATCGACGAGGCCGGGTTCCGCGGCACCGCCGGCGTCGTCCGCGACCGGACGGAGCTGGAACAGACCCGCGAGGAACTGCGCGACGAGCGGGACCGCTTCTCGTACCTGTTCAACAACCTCCCGGACGCCGTCGTCGAGACGGAGTTCACCGAGGACACGCCGCTCGTCCGCTCGGTGAATCCCGCCTTCACAGAGGTGTTCGGACTCGACCGGCGGACCGTCCTCGACGGCGATCTCAACGAATACATCCTTCCGCCGAGCGACGACGCACACCGGGAAGCCGACCGACTCGACGAACGAGGTGCCGACGGGGAGACCGTCCAGGCCGAAATCCGCCGTCGCACCGCCGACGGGTTCCGTGATTTCCTCTTCCGAGGCGTCCCCTACCGCCGGGACGACGGCCGCGTCTGGAGCTTCGGCATCTACACCGACATCACCGACCAGAAAGAACGCGAACGACGCCTCGAGGTGCTCAACCGCGTGTTGCGACACAACCTTCGGAACGACCTGACGGTCGTGCTCGGGCTCGCCGACGAACTCTACGAGCGGACCGACGACGAGACGTTCCGCTCGCTGCTCGAACGGCTCCTCGGGAAGGCCGAACAGATAGCCTCGCTCAGCGACCGCGCCCGCGAGATAGAGCGCTCGGTCCGCCGTGACGACGCCGACACGGCGCCGCTTGATGTCACCGAACTCGTCGACGGCGTCGCCACGCGGTACGCCCAGCAGTACGACGCGTCCGTGGACATTTCGGTGCCGGAGATGGCCGTGATGGCGGGCGATGGCCGCCTGGAGCAGGTCGTGGGCGAGCTGCTCGAAAACAGCGTCGAACACGCCGGCGAGGCCCCCGCGGTGTCCGTCGACGTCGACCCGTCCCCGGAGACGGTGTCGGTCACCGTCACCGACGACGGCCCGGGAATCCCGGACCACGAACTCGACGTGTTGACCGGGAGCGAACCAATCACCCAGCTGAGCCACGGGAGCGGGCTGGGCCTGTGGCTCGTCATCTGGGTGACCGAATCCTACGGCGGGACCGTGCGATTCGAGAACACGGCCGACGGCGCGTCGGTCACGCTGACGCTCCCCCGGACCGACAGCTAGGTTGCCGCGCGTATCTTCTCGGCCAGTTCGCTGTACTGTTCGGTCCCAGTCCCTTTCTGGACGAATCCGGTCACGCCGGCCTCGTCGGCCGCCGGCCGGACGTCGTCGGGCTCGCGGGCGCTAAAGAGGAGAAAGGGGAGCGACCGGTCCCGGTCCCGCAGTTCCCCACACAGTTCCAGCCCGTCGAGACGCGGCATCTTGTAGTCGCTGACGACCACGTCGTACTCCCCCGAAAGCGCCATCTCCAGTCCCGTCTCCGGGTCGGCTTCGCTGGTCACGTCGAGGTCGTCCTCCTGTTCCAGAAAGGTCTGGACGATTTCGAGCACGTCACTGTCCTCGTCGACCAGGAGAACGTCGATACTCATCTACGCCTCTTTCTCCCTTCTGAAATAAAAATCTACGGTCACTGCATCGACGTCAGATCGACGACCGCTCCGTAATCCACACTCAGCCACGTCGACATCCGCACGTCACCAGTCGCGTCTGGCGGATAGATGGTACAGCGGTCCGGTCCGTCCGCGTAGCGAACGACGGTCAGTGACAGGTCCACGGCCGGTCGGTCGGTGGCGGCCGTGGCCATCCCCTCGGGGTCCAGGCTCATCCTGTATGTAGGCCGACCGAGGGGACGGATAAAACCGCTTCTAAGACCTCTCAGTACGGCTATATAGGGTTATGCGCTCTGGGCCGTGTCGACCTCGCCGTCGATGCGGACGAAGCCGTAATCGCATTCGCCGCAGTGCCACTTGACCTTCTGCCCGAGATGCATCCTCGTGCTGGCGACCTTCCAGAACTCGCTGTACTCCTCGCACTTCGGGCAGTAGTGCTCCAGTTCGAGACTCATGCCACCGTCTTGTGTGTGGGTGCCATTGAAGCTCCCGGTTCTAGAAACTGAATCAGGTTCTGGAATCGCTGCTCCCACCGTATGCCAAACTACACTCGGTAACAGCGACGCGACCGTTTCTTCATACACCCAGAAAGCCCCGGCGAGCTACACTCGGGAGGCTCGCTGTCGTCCGAAAGGCGCGCAGCGCCTTTCGTGATCACGAAAATCTTCGATTTTCGAACGACGGGCCTCGCTCACTACGTTCGCTGTGGTCCTTATGATCTGAAAATCGCCACCGGCGATTTTCATCATCGCGAGGGAACGAAGTTCCCTCGGAGATCGCGAATCTTCGATTCGCTCACTCCCGCAAGAGCTCCGCTCTTGCGAGGACGTCGCCTGCCGTCGTGTAGCTCGCCGCCCCTTTCAGTCCCACCCCGTGGACCAGCCGACCGGGCGGGACTGAAAGGGGCCGGACGCGTGGCGGCTTCTTCGCGCGGCACCGCCGCGTGAATGGTCCGCGGGAGTCGTCCGAAAATCTCCGATTTTCGGGAGTGAGCGAATCGGAGATTCGCGATCTGTGCAAGACCTTCGGTCTTGCAGCATCACGAGAGAGCTCCGCTCTCTCGGACGACTTCGCTCCCTCGCTATCGCCGCCACGTTAGACGAGGTGGGCACAGCCGACCTCGCGCTCAGGGAGCGAGACGATGTAAGCACGCGAGCGAAGCGAGCGCGCGCAGCGAGTTGCAGCCAGAGAGGGACCGGAGGTCCCTCAAGCAGTCGGCGCGAAGCGCCGACCAGAGGCCACCCTGTCAACCTCAGCTGCTAGACCCGAACAGGCAAACCGTCAGCCCACGTATCACACGCCATGACCACAGTCGAGGACGACCAGCCGACACTCACGGCACTCGACGTCGACGCCGAGGCCCTGCCGCCCGCTGACACCGAGACGGCGACGTTCGGGATGGGCTGTTTCTGGGGGCCGGACGCCCGCTTCGGAGCGACGGTGGGCGTCGTTCGCACACGCGTCGGCTACGCTGGGGGGACGGAGCCGAACCCGAGCTACTACTCGCTGGGCGACCACACCGAGGTCGTGCAGGTCGAGTACGACCCCGAAACACTCGACTATTCGGACCTGCTGGACGTGTTCTGGGCGAACCACAACCCCTTCGGTGGCGCTCACAAGCGCCAGTATCGGGGCGTCGTGCTGGTCCACGACGACGGCCAGCGCGAGACGGCCGAGGACACGAAAGCGGCCCTCGAAGACCGGACGGGCCAGTCCGTCGAGACGGCCATCGAGTCGCTCGACTCGTTCACCCCGGCGGAGGACTACCACCAGAAGTACGAGCTCCGGTCGACGCCGGTGCTGGGCGACGAGCTGGAAGATCTCTACGGGCCGGCGCTGGTCGATTCGACCGTCGCGGCGCGGCTGAACGGCTTCGTCGCGGGTCACGGCGACGCCGACCAGCGCGAGGCCCTGCTCTCCGATATCGCGCTCTCGCCGGCGGCGCTGTCCGAACTCGAACGACGGCTCTAACCGAGTGCCATCGTCGACCGCTGGACGAGAGTATAAATCCGTGGCGTCCCCAGCCACGAACATGACCATCTACACCGGCCGCGGCGACCAGGGCCAGACCGACCTGCGGACGATGGACCGCGTCTCGAAAGACTCCCGACGCATCGAGGCATATGGCACCGTCGACGAGGTCAACGCGCTGGTCGGCGTCGTTCGTCCGACGGGGTACGACGATATCGACGACGACCTGCGGACCATCCAGAACCACCTCCACATCGTCCAGGCGGATTTCGCGAACCCCAGTCCCGGTGAGGACGACCCACAGATAACCGAGGAACACGTCGATTCCATCGAGGACATGATAGACGAGGCCGACGAGGAACTGGACGCGCTGGAGTCGTTCATCCTGCCCTCGGGTTCGGAACCGGGCGCGAAGCTCCACCACGCCCGCGCCGTCTGTCGCCGCGCCGAGCGGCGCTGTGTCTCGCTGGCCGCCGAGGAGGCCGGCGTCAACGGGACGGCCATCATCTATCTCAACCGGCTCTCTGATACGCTGTTTACCCTCGCGCGGCTGGTCAACAAGCGCGAAGGGGTCCGGGAGGAGAGCCCGGAGTACTGACAGCGCGGAGTATTGTGGTCGAACCGCGGGGAGACGCTGGGGGCCTGCGAGTCAGCGCGGACCGAGCGCCACACTCTGTAGTGTTCAGTTAGCGGCTTCGACAAGCACGTCCCCGTCCTCTTCGCGGACCTCGAAGCCCCGCGAGCGGAGCTCCGAGGCCAGCTTCCCGGTGCCTACGCCGCCGTAGGCCGCGGCCTGTTCCAGACCGAGAGTTCCGCCGTAGTACAGCGTCAGCGCCGTCGTGAGGGAGGTGTATGACATCGTTTCTTCGTCTGGTACGTAACGCGACTAGGTATTAAAGTTTCTCAGACAATAAGTAGCACAGCTTTGCTGTTAGTGGTTGTATAATAGCAACTCTAGACAAGAGAAACCAAAATATCTGGACGTACGTCTTGGTAGGCGGTCGGCACAGTCGCCCGGCTCCGTGTTCGTCCTGCGCCGGCCGGGTTCGCAATAGCAAAGTGACCGGCCCGGAACGGTGAACTATGAAAGCGACCGCGAAGGCTCACCCCATTCAGGGGCTGGTGAAGTACCACGGGATGCGCGACGAACAGCGGCGGATGCCGTACCACGACAGCATCTCGGTCAGCACGGCGCCGAGCCGGACGAAGACCACCGTCGAGTTCGACGCCTCCCTCGACGGCGACGAGTACGTCATCGACGGCGAGACGGTCGAGGGCCGGGGTGCCGAGCGAATCGACTCGGTCGTCGACCACGTCCGCGAGCTGGCCGGTATCGACGACCCGGTTCGCTTCGAGTCGACCAACGACTTCCCGACGAACATCGGTTTTGGCTCCTCCTCGTCGGGCTTTGCCGCGGCGGCGACGGCACTGGTCGAGGCCGCCGGCCTCGACATGACTCACCCCGAGATATCCACGGTCGCGCGCCGGGGCTCCGCTTCGGCCGCTCGCGCCGTCACGGGTGCGTTCTCCCACCTCAAGACCGGCGTCAACGACCAGGACTGTCGCAGCGAGCGCATCGAGACCGACCTCGAAGACGACCTGCGCATCGTCGCCGGGATGGTCCCCTCCTACAAGGAGACCGAAGCCGCCCACAAGGAGGCCGCCGACAGCCACATGTTCCAGGCCCGGATGGCCCACATCCAGTACCAGATTTCGGATATGCGGGACGCCCTGTACGACGCCGACTTCGCTCGGGCGTTCGAGCTGGCCGAACACGACTCGCTGTCGCTGGCCGCGACGACGATGACCGGCCCCGCCGGCTGGGTGTACTGGCAGCCCCGGACCATCGAGATTTTCAACACCGTCCGAGCGCTCCGCGACGAGGAGGACATCCCGGTGTACTTCTCGGTCGACACCGGCGCGAGCACCTATGTGAATACGACCGCCGAGTACGTCGACCGCGTCGAGGAAGCGGTCGCGGACTGTGGCGTCGACACCCGTATCTGGGAGGTCGGCGGACCCGCGAAAGTGCTGGACGAATCCGACGCGCTGTTCTGAAACCGAGTCCCCTGTTCTGCAACAGCTTTAATCTGTGAGATACGCCGAAATAAACTCGTGCCTCTCTTCCGAACGAGTCGACCTGCAATACCGTCCGCTAGTGGCGCGAACCGACCACTGGCGGGCGTCTCAGAGGTCGCTAGTTCCACGAGTCGCGTGCAAGATATGAGGTGCGGTTGCCGCAGGGGTTCCACTCGGTTATCGACGGTAGCGAACGGTCAGTGCAGACGAATAATTTAAAATACAGTTCGGCTAAGTTAGTAGCACATGGGTGTTTCAGCTGACTACCCAGTGGCTATTTTTGTTGTCTATACTGCGGTCGCTGTAGCGTTCGGGCCAGATATTCTCCGAGAGATACGTCATCGGCGTTCCGGTGCTGGAACTGCCACAGTACGGGACGGGAGGTCGAAACAGGTCATCGGTGTTGCCGGTGGTAGCGGTGTCCTCACAGGTGCTGTCGCCGTTGATCTGGTCCCTTCACTGACCGTTCTTGGAGACGTTCGCATCGCTGTCGTGGCCGGGATCGTCGTTCTGTTCGTCGGTGCTGGAGTTCGACAGTACGCGGTGCGAACATTGGACGACTACTTTACGAGCGCCGTCCAGATACACCAGGGCCAGCAGGTCGTCGATACAGGTCCGTATCGATGGGTTCGACACCCGTCTTACACTGGAGGGATCGTGATGTACACCGGGATAGGTCTCATTTTCAACAACTGGGTCAGCCTCACCACGATTGTCGGCTTGCTCTTGATAGCGTATCTCTATCGCATTCGCATCGAGGAGCGCGCCCTCTCCGAAGAACTCGGCGAGCCATACCGGGAGTATTTGGAACGCACACCCTATCGACTGGTCCCCTATCTGTGGTGAATCTGGTTCACCGCTACTGGCCACGCCGCCGAAACGATTGCGTCTCGCTCGCGTTTTCGGCGAGCGCCAGCAAGCCCGCCCTCCGAGTGGTGGAGTCGCTTCAGGTCCACCGTCCGTTCGGAAACAACATTATCCCCGTTCAGTCCTAATCCCGGGCAATGCAAGTCGCCGTTTTCGGTGCCGGCTACGCCGGTCTGACGCTCGCGCGAACGCTCGAACGGACCCTCCCAAGCGACGTCGACCTGGTCGTCGTCGACGAGTCACAGGACCACCTGGTCCAGCACGAACTCCACCGCGTCGTTCGCCGGCCGTCGCTGGCCGACGAGATAACTGTCTCCCTCACGGACGCGCTCGACTGTGCGGTTCGGCAGGCGACCGTCACCGACCTCGACGCCGACGCGGGGGTGGCCACCCTCGAAACCCCCGGCGGAGCCGAGGAGACCCTCGACTACGACGTGGGCGCGGTGTGTCTGGGCGCACGGACCGCCTTCTACGGGCTGGATGGGGTCCGCGAGCACGCGACGCCGCTGAAACGGCTCGCCGACGCCCGCGAGATACGCCGTACATTCCTCGACCTGGCCGACGGCGACCGCGTCGTCGTCGGCGGCGCGGGTCTGTCGGGCGTGCAGGTCGCCGGCGAACTCGCCGCGCTGGCTGGTGAGAAAGGGCTGGACGTCGAGGTCTGCCTGCTCGAACAGGAGCCCGAGGTCGCCCCCGCCTTCCCGGCCGCGTTCCAGCGTGCGGTCCACGACGCCCTGCTCGACGCTGGGGTGTCGGTGCGGACCGGTACGGCCGTCGAGCGCGCCGACGCGGAGACCATCACGCTCACGACCGGGAGCGACCTCGACTACGACCAGTTCGTCTGGACCGGCGGCATCCAGGGGTCGCCGGCACTGGACGACGACCGCCCGGTCGTGCGCGCGGACCTCCGGCTTGGCACATCGACGTTCGCCGTTGGTGACACGGCCCGCGTCGTCGATAGCGACGGGGAAGCCGTTCCGGCCAGCGCGTCGGCGGCCATCCGGGAGGCCAGCGTGGCCGCCGAGAACATCGAGCGACTGGTCGACCACCGCCGCGAGGACGCGGGCGGGTTCGAGCCGCGGCTCGCTCGCTACCGGTTCGACGTGCCCGGCTGGCTGGTCTCTGTCGGCGACGACGCCGTGGCGAAGGTGGGGCCGACAGTCCTGACGGGGCGACCGGCACTGGCGCTCAAGACGACCGTCGGCGCGGGCTATCTGGGCAGCGTCGGCGCGATACAGGAGGCGACGGACCTCGTCCGTGCGGAACTGGGCATCGGCGAGGAGGCGGCCGCCGACCCGGAGCCGGAGGACATCGTCGACGTTTCGCAGGCGGAGTAGCTACCCGGTGTCGAGTTCGAGGAACGTCGTCGACCAGTTATCGTCGTCGGTGAGTCGGACCTCCTGGGGCGCCCAGGAGTCCAGTGCCCGGACGAGATGTGCGCGGCCGTCGCGGAGATACGACAGCGGCGGCTCTCCCTCGCGGTAGAACCCCTGGGCCCGGAGGACGGGGCCGGGAATCGTCGATGGTGCGACGAAGAGGTCGGAACTCGGATAGCTCTCCCGTACCTCGGCCAGCAACGCCCCGAGCAACTGCTCGCGGTCCTCGTGGTCGGTCAGTGGCACCACGTCGGCCACTCTGGTCGTCTCCGGCCCGTACAGCTTTCCCGGCGGTGTCCGCGCGACGACGATGGCCGCGCGCTCGTTACCGGACTCGCCCACGAAAGCCGAATAGTTCCAGTTCGGATTCGAGAGCCGCCACCGGTAGAAGGCCGGGTCCCGACGAGCGTGAATCGTCGCCGGCGCGGTGTCGGCGTAAATGGATGCCAGCGTCTCGACCGGGACCGACTCCTCGTAGTGGACGGACACCGCTGCGGACGTGGTTGCCTGCCGGTCGCGGAGGCGGTTGTGTGCCGAGACCAGCCCCGTGGCGACGGTGCCGGCGAGCCGGCGGCCCGGTGCCGTGGTTTGGGCGGAAAGCAGCGGCCTGACGTGCTCGACGCGGTAGGCGACCGGGACGGTCCCGACCCGTCGCCAGCCCAGCTTCCGGTTGCCCCGCAGGGTCACCTCGTTCGGGAAGTTGAAGAAGAATGCGTGCTCTCGGTTCTCGTAGCGATCGATGGCCCGCTCGGTCATCCGCGTGAACAGCCCCTGCCGTCGGTGGTCCGGGTGGACCATGGTGTCACAGGGCTGGAGGGCGGGGTACTGCTCCCCAGCGACAACCATCGGGAGCGCGAAGAAAGCGCGCGCGCCGACCAGGTCGCCGTCCGCCGTGGCGACGACTATGGGGACGTGGTCGACGTAGGGGTTCGAGACGTACTTCCAGTCGAACCACTCCGGGCTGTGCTGCCAGGAGTCCAGCACGTCGGCGTAGAGGTCGATGAACTGCGCTCTGTCGACTGGTCGGTACCAGCGGATATTGTAGGTTGACATAGGAAACAGCGCGCGCAGTTCGACGGGCACGATGCTTGTTATAACATACTTGCAGCAGGGGTCTGGCCTGACCGCGAACATAATCCGGGCCATCGCTCCCTACGGCGACCTTACGGGTCGTAGTAGGGACGTGGCCGGCGAGTAATCGTGGTATCACGTGGCCGTGACGGGTCAGCGGCGACGGGCGAGGAGGGCCGTCGCGAGGACGGCGACGACTCCACCGACGGCGGTGAAGCCGGGACCGCTCCCGCCAGAGGTGTCACCGTCGACCGTCGCAGGGGTTGCGCCCTCGACGGCCGAACGCTGGACGTAGACACTCTCGTCGTACCTGTCTGGGTAGAGCTGCCGGGTCACGTTGTGGACACCGTTGACCACGCTCCGGGGCGCCGGCTGGCTCATGTCACGTTCCCGCACGGTGACGACCGCGTTCTCCTGGCCGGCCGTCGTGCTGGCGTATGGTTCCTCGTCGACGAGGTAGCCAGTTTGCTCGTGGAGCACGAGATTGTCGGGGTCCAGCTGGAGTAGCACCTCGTCGTTCAACTGCGGGTACTGGGTGTACTCGCTGGCGGCGTTGTCGGCGCCGGCGGTGGAAAGCACCGCGTCGATGAAGGTGTCGGAGGCAGCGACGTAGCCGCTACCCAGTGGGTAGAGCACGTCGGGACGGTCCTCCACGTCTTCGGTCAGGTTCCCGACGGCGTCGACGTTGGCGGTCATCCACGCGTTGGTATCGGCGGCACCCTGGCAGTTACCGGTCAGGCGCCCGATACGCGTGGTCGCCTCGCGGATGTCCTCGATGTCGGTGGGCGATGGGAGGTGGTACACCGTCAACCCGGCGTCGCGGAGTCCCTGGACGTCACCGGCACTGGAGTTGGGCGCGATGACGAGGTCCGGGTTCGTCCCGGCGACCTTCTCGCGGCTCACGCCGAAGCCGGCCGAGACGTTCGTCCGGCTTGCAGAGCCCTCCAGATACGAGGCGTACTGGGTGAGACCGACCACCTGGTCGCGGCCGCCTATCTCCCACATCGTCTGGGCGGCCGAGGGGTTCGTCGTCACCACCCGGTCGGGTCGCTCCTCGATTGTCACTTCGGTCCCGGTCGCGTCGGTCAGCGTCACCGGGAACGAACAGTTCTGGCCGGACTGGCCCGCGCTCGCGGCCGCCGGCGTGGCCGCCAGCGACGCGAACACGAGCAGGCCGGCAACGAGTATCACGAGTCGTCGCATCGTCCCTACCGCTGACGGCGAACAATAAATATTTACCTACTGCAAGTGGGTTTTCAGACGTGCGAACCCACCGAAAGACGGCCGTCTGGTCGGTCGCGCTCACGGCACTGCTCGCCCTCGTCGTCACGGCGAGCGCCGCGGTGGGCCCGGTGTGGATTCCGCCCGACGTCGTGGCCCAGGTCCTCCTCAACGCTATCGTGGTGCCGACGGCCTTCGACGTCTCCGGGACGGCCATCGACGTGACGACCCAGCCGGTCTTTCGGTTCCGCGTCTCGCGGCTCCAGCGACTCATCGTCATGAACGTTCGGCTCCCGCGCATCCTGCTCGCCGCCGTGGTCGGCTTCGCGCTCGCCGCGGCCGGCACTATCATGCAGGGCATCTTCCGCAATCCGATGGCCGACCCCTCCATCATCGGCGTCTCCTCGGGCGCGGCGGTCGGTGCCGTCGGCTTCATCGTCGTCGGCGGAACGCTCCCCTTCGGACTGGGGCTTCGGGCGGCCGCCTTCGCCGGGGCGCTGGTCTCGGCCTTCGGCGTCTACCTCATCGCGACCGAGGGCGGCCGGACGCCCGTGGCGACCCTGCTGCTCGCGGGCGTCGCCGTCCAGACGTTCCTGGGTGCGGCCGTCTCCTTTCTCCTGCTCAACGCCGGCGAGAGCATCCGCCGGGCGCTGTTCTGGCTGATGGGCCACCTCAAGGGGGCCGCGTGGCCGGAGGTCTGGTCCAGCCTCGCGCTGGTCGCTGTCCCCTTCGCACTCTTGCTCGTCTACGCCCGTGACCTGAACGTCATGCTGCTGGGCGAGGAGGACGCCCAGAGCCTGGGTATCGAGGTCGAGCGCACGAAACGGATACTGCTCGCGCTGGCCTCCCTGGCCACCGCCGCGGGCGTCGCCGTCGCCGGTATCATCGGCTTCGTCGGGCTCATCGTCCCCCACGTGATGCGACTGCTCGTGGGGCCGGACCACCGCATCTTGCTGCCCACGTCGGCACTGGCCGGGGCCTCCTTCCTCGTGGCGACGGATACGCTGGCCCGCTCGGGCAGCACGGAACTGCCGGTGGGCATCGTCACAGCTGCGCTCGGCGCGCCCTTCTTCCTCTACCTGCTACGAAAGCGGGAGGTCCACGAGCTGTGAGCGACCCTGCCCCGAGACCGGACGGCCACGACGGCGAGCCGATTCCGATGCTCAGCGCCGAGGACATCTCGGTGTCGCTGGGCGGGACGCAGATACTCTCTGACGTGTCGCTGACGGCGGAGTGTGGCGACGTCGTCGGCCTCGTCGGCCCGAACGGCGCCGGCAAGACGACGACGCTCCGGTTGCTCCGGGCGACGCTCTCGCCCGACAGCGGCACCGTTCGCGTCGCCGGCGACCCAATCGACGGGCTCTCCTCGAAGCAGGTGAGCCAGCGGGTCGCCAGCACGCCACAGGCGACGGAGCTGTCCTTCGAGTTCACCGTCCGGCAGGCGGTCGAGATGGGTCGGACCCCCCATCTCGGCCGGTTCGAGCGGGCCGACAGCGGCGACCGCGAGGTCGTCGCGGCGGCGATGGAACGGGTGGACGTGGCCCGCTTTGCCGACCGCCCCGTCACCTCGCTGTCCGGCGGTGAGCGCCAGCGGGTGCTGCTGGCCCGCGCCCTCGCCCAGGAGACGCCCGTCCTGTTGCTCGACGAGCCCACCTCGAACCTCGACATCAACCACGCCGTCAACACGCTGGAGCTGGTCGCCGACCTCGCTCGTGAGGGCAAGACCGCCGTCGCGGCCATCCACGACCTGAACCTCGCCGCGCGGTACTGCGACGAACTCGTCTTGCTGGCCGGCGGCGAGGTCCGCGCGGCGGGCCCGCCACGCGAGGTACTGACCACGCCGACGCTCCGGGACGCGTTCGACGCCGAGACGCTCGTCACCGGCCAGCCCGCCACCGACGCGCCGCTGGTGACCGCCCTCGCCGACCGCGACCCGCTCGACCGGACCGTCCACGTCGTCGGCACCGGCGGGCAGGCCGCCGGCGCCCTGACCCGACTGGTCGCCGTCGGTGCGACCGTCTCCGTCGGCGTCGTGCCAACGGGCGACGCGGCCGCCGAGCGGGCCCGCGACCTGGACTGCGAGGCCGTCACGGTGCCGCCGTTTGCCGGCGTCGATGGCAACTCCGTCTCGCGGGCGACCGAGCTGGCCCGGGCGGCCGACGCCGTCGTGGTCGCCGGGGACGTGGGTGACGCCAACGAGTCCGTCGTCGCGGCGGCGCGGCGGCTGGTCGCTGTCGACGGCGAAGGCGTACCCGCCATCGACTCCCCGCGGACGATAGTGGCGACCGTCGACGAACTCCCGGCGGCCGTCGCGGGGGTCGCCACTCGCAACGGCGGGCCGGACGCGGAGCGCCGCGTCGAGTCGAGCAAACAGCAAGACCGATAGCGGTCTGGGTCCTACCCCGCCCGTGGACGACACTATCGCGTGGCTGCGGGGCCGGCCCTACTACGAGGGCCAGATAGTCGACGAGCGGACGGTCCCCGGCCGGGCGGCGACGACCGCCGACTGCGACCTCGACTCGCGTCTGGCCGGTGTCCTCGCCGACGAGGGCATCACCGACCTTTACACCCACCAGACCGCCGCTATCGATGGCGTCCGGGACGGCGACAACGTCGTCCTCGCGACCGAGACCGCGAGCGGCAAGAGCCTCGCCTACACGGTGCCCGCCTTCGAGCGGGCGCTGGACCGACGGGCGACGACGCTCTACGTCGCCCCGCAGGTCGCGCTCATCAACGACCAGACGGAGACGCTCTCGGAACTGGCACAGGGGCTGGGCTTTGCCTCGGGGGTCTCTGTCGCCCAGTACACCGGCCGCCAGTCGAAAAGCGAGAAAGAGGCCATCCGTGAGCGCCAGCCCACCGTCCTGCTGACGACGCCGGATATGCTCCACTACGGTATCCTGCCCCACGCCCACCGGCTGTGGGACTGGTTCTTCTCGCGGCTGGAGACCGTCGTCATAGACGAGGTCCACGGCTATCGGGGCATCTTCGGGAGTCACGTCTCGCTGGTGATGCGGCGACTCGCCCGCATCGCCGAGCGTTTCGACAGCGACCCCGAGTGGGTCTGCTGTTCGGCGACCATCGGGAACCCGGTCGAACACGCCGCCACCGTCACCGGACAGCCCGACGACTCCTTCGTGCTGGTCGACGAGGACACCTCCGCCAGCGGGCCGCGCCACTGGCTGCTGTGGAACCCGCCCGAATACGAGGCCGGGGACGGGTGGGGCAGCGGCCGCCGCAAATCCAGCCACGTCGAGACCAAGCGGCTGTTCGTCGACCTCGTCGAGCGCGGGCTCCAGACGGTGGTCTTTGCCGGCTCGCGCCAGACCGCCGAGCGCTACGCGGGCGACAGCGCCGACGAACTCCGCTCGCGGGGCCACCACGACCTCGCCGACGGCGTGGGCGCGTATCAGGCAGCACTCACCAACGAGAAACGCCGCGAGCTGGAGTCGCGCCTGCAGTCGGGCGACCTCCGTGGCGTCTGGTCGACCAGTGCGCTGGAACTGGGCGTCGACGTGGGCGGGCTCGACGCCGTGCTCATCGACGGCTACCCCGGCACGCGGATGCGGGCCTTCCAGCAGGCCGGTCGCGCCGGTCGGGGGACCGACCCCGCGCTGGTCGCGCTGGTCGGCGGCGAGGACCAGCTCGACCAGTACGTCCTGCGAAACCCCGAAACGCTGTTCGAGAAACCGGCCGAGCAGGCGGTCACGAACCCGGAAAACGACCAGCTGCTGCCAGACCACGTGCTCGCGGCGGCGGGCGAGAACTGGCTCTCGGCCGACGACGACCGCCACTTCGGCCCGACGTTTCCCGATATCGTGGCGGACCTCGAATCGGCGGACAAGCTCGAGCGCCGGAGCACGGACCAGGGGATTCGGTGGACGTCGAACGGCCGGCCCCACCACGACATGAGCCTCCGGACGGTTGACGACCGCGAGGTGAAACTGGTCGCGAAGGGCGACGTCATCGCCCGCCTGCCCTTCGAGGACGCCCTCAGGGACGCCCATCCCGGCGCCGTCTACCACCACCAGGGGCGCCGCTACGAGGTGACCGACCTTGACCTCTCGGCCGGCGTCGCACAGCTCGACCGGACGTGGGCCGACTTCTACACCCGCGTCCTTCACGACAAGACCATCACCGTCGAGGCCGACCTGCAGGAGCGCCCCCTCCCCACGCGGGAAGACGTGCCCGTCCGCTTTGCCTCGGTGACGATGCGCAAGCAGATTACGGGCTACGAGCGCCGCGACGGCTCCTCGGGGGAGGTACTGGGCCAGCGCCCGCTCGACCTCCCCGAGACCAGCCTGGAGACCAAAGCGATGTACTACACGGTGCCCGAGGACCTCCACGCCGAGATTCTCGCCGGGGAGTACGGGGCGCCGACCGACGGAGCGACGGGCGAGGCCGCCACCGACGGCGGGAGCGGTGATTTCCCCGGCTCGATTCACGCCGCCGAACACGCCATGATATCGATGTTCCCCTTCGAGTATCTCTGTGACCGGGGCGACATCGGAGGCCTGTCGACGCCGCTGCATCCTCATACCGGCGAGCCGACCATCTTCATCTACGACGGCTACCCCGGTGGTATCGGCCTGAACAGAGCGGCCTATCACGACGTGACGCCGCTGATGGAGACCACGCTGTCGATGCTCCGGTCCTGTGACTGTGCGTCGGGCTGTCCGGCCTGCGTGCAGTCGCCCCACTGTGGCAACGCCAACGACCCGCTGGACAAACACGGCGCCGTCCACCTGCTGGACGGATTGACGGGCAACTGAACTCAGTCCGAGACCTCGGGCGCGGGATCGTGGACGGCCAGGTCGCCAGTCACGTCGTGCTGGGTCGTCTCACTCAGGTCGATTCCCGCCGTGCGACACTCCTCGTTGACCCGGCGGACGAACGTCGATCGCACGGCCGGGAGTCGGTTCCGGCGCTCGTTGGGAATCCAGACCCGACCGACGACGAGGACCGCGGTCGAACCGAGTTCGCTGACACCGACGATGGGTTCTGGTTTCTCGAGGACGTGGTCCAGTTCGCGTGCGACGTCCCTGACGATGGTCTCGAGCGCCGAAACGTCGGTGTCGTAGGGGATGCCGAACTCGTAGGAGATGCCGATAGGGCCCGTCGAGGTCCGGTTGGTCACCGTCCCGGTCGCCAGTTCGGTGTTCGGGACGACGATGCGTTCGTTGTTCGGCGTCCGAACCCGCGTCACCCGCAGGTCGATGTCGACGATGACGCCGCGCTTGCCGTCCCACTCGATGGTGTCGCCGACGTTCAGGTCCGGGTCGGTGACGATGAACGCGCCCGAGACGAAGTTCCCGAGGACGTCCTGTGCGGCCAGGCCGACGGCGACGGTGAGCCCGGCAGCGACGAGGGTAGACCCCGCGAGCGCGCCGCGAAAGCCCGCGGCCTGCGCGGCGGCGACGAGGGTCACGCCGATGACGAGGAGGTGGGTCGCACTCCCGAGCGCGCTCTGTACGGTCCGGTCGATACCCGACCGGGAGAGCCCCCAGCGAACCGCCGGGACGACGAGCAACCGACCGACGAGATACACCGTCGCGGCGACGACGAGGAAGGTCGCGCCGTCTTGGGCGAGCTGTGCGTACACGGAGGCGAGATCGACACTCGGGACGGGCAACTGCATAGGGGCCTTTCCGGGGCCCACATCATGAATCCCGGTTGCCGGACTCCGCTCCAACCGGGACGCTACGCCCCTGAGAACCGCTCGAAGACGGACCAGGAGGGGTCGCTCTCCGGGGCCGAGCGGCGCTCACCGTCGACGAAGACGCCCTCGCCGTCGGTCACCGTCCCCACCACCGCGGCCGGCGTCCCGCGGTCATCGAGCGCATCGACGACCGCCTCGCCATGGCTGGATTCGACCGTACACAGCAACGTTCCGGCGCTCGTGACCGTCCACGGGTCCACCTCGATGGCCTCACACACCGTCGCGACGCCCGGTGCGAGGGGCATCGCGTCGGCCTCGATATCGAACCGGACGCCCGCGCCGCTGGCCATCTCGACGAGGCCACCCGCGATACCGCCCTCCGTCGCGTCGTGCATCGCGGTGACCCCGTCCGTCTCGAACGCTGTGCGGGCGTCTGCGACGGCCGCGATATCTGCGACGCGCTCCTGTGCGGTCGCGACAGTCTCCGGTGGGAGACCGAGCTGTTCGGGATACAGCGTCGCCAGCAGGCCGGTGACCTCCGCGGCCGGACCGGTCGTCACGACGATGTCGTCGCCGGGCGCGGCGCCGTCCGGCCGGACGATATCGTCGTGGTCCCCGACCCCCAGTACCGTCGCGCCGCCGACCCAGGAGCTGTCGATGCCGGGATAGCGGGCGGTGTGGCCCGAGACGATGCTCACGCCGAGGCGGTCGGCGTGGTCCGCGAGACCAGTCCAGAGTGCTTCGAGGTTGTCGTCGCTCCACGACGGCGGCAGCGTCAGGTTGACGGCGAGGTGCGTGGGTGCAATGCCGGAGACCGCGACGTCGGTCAGCACGATTTCCAGCGCCAGCCGGCCGGCCCGCCGCCAGCCCAGTTCCGGCAGGATAGAGATGGGGTCGGTCGCGACGACGACCGCCCGCTCGCCGATATCGAGGACGCCGAAGTCGACGCCGTGGCGCGGGCCGACCGCCACGTCCTCCCGGTTGGCCCCCAGATTGGGGTAGATGACGTCCCGGAAGGTCTCCGCATCTATCTTTCCGAGGTCGCTCATTGTCCGACAGTCGACTCTGTGACTCTAAAGCCCCTCGTTGTCGGACGCTCACGAGACGCTACGGAACCGACCCGCGACAGCGTCCCAGCTCCCACGGTGTCACTACCACGGTGGACCGGCCAGCGGTCGGTCCTCCTGATGTCGGTGGTATTTCTCGGCGAACGCATCGAAGACCTCCCGGTCTGTGATGTGGTAGAGACCGCGGTGTGCCCGGTCGAAGACACCGGCCAGGGTGTCGGTCGTTATCCCGTCGACGAGCCGGAGTTTCGCGCCTTTCGACAGGCTGTCACAGAGGAGTGCGTCCCAGACTTCGCGGGGCTCACCGAGCAAATCGGCCGCTCTCAGGCCAGCCCGAGCGAGTCGCGGGTCCTGCTCACGGAGCGCCTCCCGGAGACTCGTCTTGACAGTATCGGTCAGCTCCTGGTCCGGGTGTGTCGCTATGACGGACGCGACGCCAGTGAGTGCACTACTGCGGACGTACGGATTCCGGTTGGAGAGGTGTGCCTCGAAATACCTTCGGTCGGCAACAGCGACAGAGGCACCCAGTCCGGCGAGGGCGGCACCAACCGTCTGGGGCGATTCCCACTTATCCACGACGTCACGGAGTAGTTCGGGGCCAGCGGGACCGCCGCTCACGGCCGTCGCTGCGGCACGGCGACGGGCGGGAGAGGGCGCGCCAAACAGGCTGTGGAGCCGTGTCGCTTCGGCCGGGAACGAGTCCCCGCAGTCAGCCCACGCGACCCGGAGGGCCTCGCCGACAGCGTCGAGCTCGCGCTTGGCTGTCGCAGCCATGAGTCTGTCGAGGAGATAGCCGGCGTACTGGGCCGCCATCTCCGGGTTATCCTGTAGCGCCTCGATGGCTGCAACACGGACCCGCTCGCTCGGGTCAGTCAAACCCATCCGAACTCGCTCACGGGAGAACGCGCCCCCTCGTTCCAGGGCCCAGGCTGCTCCGGCACGGACGGCCGGCGTCGAGCCAGTGGCCAGCGCATCGACCAGAACCGGGACAGCCTCTTCGGGCTCTGGCCAGATTGCAGCAGAGAGCGCTTTTGCCACGGCGAGCGCGACACTCGTGTCTCGATGCCCGAGCAGTGGGTAGAGCGCCTCGAACTGCGAACTGCATGGGTATGGAGTCTCTCGCAGCGCCTGCGCAGCGGCTGCCCGAACGTCGGCACCGTCGTGGGTCAGCCCATCCGCGAAGAGGTCGACTGCACCGACCCGCCCGGCGGCATCCATCACTGCAACGAGGACTCGCTCCGACTCCTCGCGGCCGAAGCACCGCCCCAGAACTGTCGAAACCTCCGTTCGGAATTCGTAGTCGCCGTTAGTCGGTGCAAGCGAGTCGAGAGCTCTGGCCCGCACCCGTGGCCGCGGGTCGTCCCGGACCCGCACTGTGAGGTCGCGGGCGACTGCCCGGCTACTGGCGTCGTCCAGTCGGGACGTGGCTGCGTAGCGGACCCTGTGGTCGTCGGCCGTCAGGGCCGTACGGACCGCAGCGAAGTCGTCACCCTCGTCGGGGACCGAGAGTGAACTCCGGAGCAGTTCGGCCCGAGCGGCTGGCTCTTCGTGACGAAACGGGTCGCCCCTGACTGGGAGCCGGTCGAGGTGGTCCATCGAGAGAACGTCCTCCCGGTCGAGCGTTCGAATCGCGCTGGCACGCACCCGGGGAACGTCGTCGGCCAGTCGCGTGACGATGTACGCTCGTTTCTCCTCGTAGTGGGTTGCTGACCGACGCAGCAAGCGCCGACCGCTGTCCTGTCTCGGCGTCCACCCGTCCAGCCCGCTCAGCGCCTCGAACCATTCGTTCGGTGCGGTCCCGTCGAACGACAGCGGCGGGTCGGGGAGGCGGCCGGTCGCGTACGGTCCCGAATGGTCTCTCTCGGAGAGTGTCATGGTGGCGTCCCGATAGCTGGCGGGCGCGACGACCACGACCGAGCCGTTCTCGTACTCCCTGACCGCGAGCGCCGGGAGCTCGAAGAGCCGGTCGCGGCCGATACGGTCGACCAGTGACGGTCCGAACAGGGAGGCGATACTCGACCGTCGCCAGGTCTCCGGCCCGACCCAGAGCGGCGGACGGGCGTGGTTCGGTGTGGCATGGCCGTACTCACAGCCGAGTGCGTCGAAGAGCGGGGCGACGTGGGCCAGTCGGTCCAGAATTAGTCGCGGTTTCGAAGACCGGCCGAGCCAGAAACCGAAGGTATGCTTCTCGACCTCTGGCCGGTATTCATGATGTATTACGTTTGCCAGCGTCGTTCCGAGTGAGTCGAGGATTTCCTGGCTGTTCCGTGGTTGAATATCGACCGAGACTTGCCAGCGGTCGTTTGCCGTAATCGTCTCGATGACGTCCGCTCTATTTGTGACGGAGAGGGCGGGGAGGTCTCTGACCGTATCCAGCAGCGTGCGCACGAAGCCGGCATCTATCGGCTCGTCGCGGTGAATCTCGAGGATCTGGTCGAGCCCCATATTCCACAGAACCGAACCGGTACAAAAAAGATTCTGACGGTCTGGTAATCGCTCCCACTGGCGAGGAACGAAGCTCGGGGCAGTCATTAGGCCCGCTTCCTGCTGCGGACGGCGATTCCCGCGGTCAACGGCTGGTAGTCGACTTCGCTGTTAGCGGGTGAACTCCTGGGAGGTCAGCGACGAGTGGCGGACTCGATACGCTCACAGCACCTGCGTGTCGGCCGCGTCGAACCGAAGCGTGACGTCACCTGCGGGTTGCTCTGCCGCCGCCGTCTTGACCTCGACCCGCCGGTCCTGCCACCGGCAGTGGGCCCGGTAGGCGTCCCCGAGGAACTCGACGGTTTCCACTGTCGCTTCGAGCGTGGAATCCGGCGACCCCGCGCCGTTCGCTCCGCCGACAACGGTGATAGCTTCGGGCCGCACCGCCACGGTCACCGACTCGCCCGCCGATACGCCAGCGTCCGCCGCTAGGGGGAGCGTCGCCCCATCGACAGCGACGCCCATCCCATCGTCCGTTACGGTGCCGTCGAAGAGGTTGTTGTCGCCGACGAACTCGGCCACGAAGCGGGAGGCGGGGTCCCGATAGACGGTTTCGGGTGCCGCGACCTGCTCGACGTTGCCGCCGTGCATCACCGCGACGCGGTCGGACAGCGCCAGCGCCTCGGCCTGGTCGTGGGTGACGTAGATGGTCGTAATCGACAGTTCCTGCTGGATGGTCTTTATCTGGACCCGGAGCTGTTTGCGCAGTTTCGCGTCCAGGGCCGACAGCGGCTCGTCGAGCAAGAGCACGTCGGGTTCGGGCGCGAGCGCGCGGGCCAGCGCGATGCGCTGCTGTTGGCCGCCCGAGAGCTGCTCGGGCGAGCGGTCGGCGACACCGGAAAGGTCGACGAGGTCCAGTAGCTCGGCCACGCGCTCGTCCTCGCTGCGGCCCTCGATATCGTGAAAGCGCAGGCCGTAGGCGACGTTCTCGTGGACGCTCATGTGCGGGAACAGGGCGTAGTTCTGGAACACCATCCCGACGTTGCGCGCTTCTGGCGGGGCCGATGTCACGTCCCGGCCGTCGATGGCGACGCTGCCGTCGGCCCCCTCGGTCAGGCCGGCGATGGAGCGAAGCATCGTCGTCTTCCCACACCCCGACGGCCCGACGAGGGTGAAGAACTCCCCGGCCTCGATGGACAGCGAGACGTCTCCCAGTGCGGTCACGCCGTCGAAGACGACCCGCATCCCCTCGACCTCGACGCCGGGCTCGTTCATTGGTTCCACCCGGTCCCGACGCGGTCGATGAGTACGAAGCTGACGGTCGTCACCGCGAGCAAGACGGTGCCCATGGCCGTCGCCGGGCCGAGGTTCGGGCCGAGCGAGCGGTTGCCGGTGTAGCGTTCGAGCGCGACCGGCATCGTCGCGCTGTCGACGCCCTCGGCCAGCAGCACCGTCGAGTCGAACTCGCCGACGCTGATGGCGAAGGCGAAGGCCGCGCCGGCGATGAGCGCTGGGACGACCAGCGGCAGTTCGATATCGACCAGCGCCGTGGTTCGGTCCGCACCCAGGGCTCGGGCGGCGTCGACGAGCCGGTCGTCGATGCTCCCCAGCGCCGGCGTGACGTTGCGCGAGACGAAGGGGTAGGCCGCGACGGCGTGGGCGGCGACGATGGCGACAGGACCGGTGACGGTGATACGGTAGCCAAATAGCGTCGTCCCGAAGACGAGGGTGCGGAGCATTCCGAGCCCGAGGACGATGCCGCTGACGGCCAGAGGCGCCGTCAGCAGGGCCTCCCAGAGTCGGGAGCCGCGACGCTCTCGGGTCGCGACGACGGAGACGACGACGCCCATCGGCAGGGCGAGCAAGAGTGCGCCAGCGCCAAAGAGCAGCGAGTTCGTTATCGCGGGCAGCGGGCGAGTCGTTCCCGCCGCAGTCGAGGCCTGCTGGGCGAGCAGGAACTCGTAGTACCGGAGCGTGAGGGCCCCGTCGGGGGTGGTGACACTTTCGACGACCAGGCTCACCAGTGGTCCGACAAACAGCACCAGCGCCGCGCCGACGTAGGCAAAGAGCGCCAGCCGCTTCGGGTCGACCAGCGACCGCCAGCCGGCGAACAGTGGGGTCCGGGCCCGGCCACGCGATTCGCCGCGCGCATTCAGCTGCGTGGCCTCGAAGCGCAGGTAGACGTATATCAGCCCCAGCGAGAGCGCGGTCTCGATGGCCCCCAGCGTGGCCGCCTCGGCCAGGTCGAGACTCTGGACGCGGGCGAACAGCCACACCTCGACGGTCGAGAGCTGGAGCCCGCCCAGTGCCAGCACGATGGGGAAGGACATGAACGTGAAGATGAAGGTGAGCACCGACGCGGTCAGCAGGGCCGGCAGGAGCTGTGGCAGCGTCACGTCACGGAACGCCCGCAGGGGGGTCGCCCCGAGGGTTCGCGCGGTCTCGACGCGGGCCGGGTCGACCGACTCCCAGGCGGCCGTCACCAGCCGCGTGACCAGCGGCGCGTTGTAGAAGGCATGCGCCAGCACGATGATTTCGAGCGTAAAGGTTAGTTCGACGGGCCCCAGCCCGACCACGGCGAGCACGTCGTTTACCAGTCCCGTCCGGCCGAACATCGCCAGAAAGCCGACAGCGACCATGATAGAGGGAAGGACGAAGGGGAGGATGGTTACCGAGCGGAGGAACCGCCGGCCGGGGAACTCGAAGCGTGCGAGGAGATAGGCCCCGGGGAGCCCGACGACGACGCTGGCGACAGTCGACAGCAGCGCCTGGTAGGCGGTAAACGCAAACAGGTCGTGGTAGAAGGGGTCACCGAGTACCGAGACGAGGGGCGCGAGCGTGGGCCGGCCGGCGTCGGAGACGGCGCTGGCGAGCACGCTCCCGACGGGGTAGTAGAACACCACGACGAGCGTCGCCAGCGTGGCGGCGACGCCGACCGGGAGCGCCCGGCCGTCCCGCAGGACCATTCAGTTGCTCACTATCTCGCGGGCCCAGTCCTCTATCCAGCCGTCGACGTTGCCGGCGAGTTCGTCGTAGCTGAACGTTACGGGTTCGGGCGGTTCCAGGGCGTACTTGCCGAAGTCGCCGCCCGGTTCGACGCCCTCGACGGCGGGGAACTGGACGTTGTTCACGGCGATTTGCTTCTGGGCCGCCTCGGTGAGCATGAACGACATGAACTCACGCGCAAGCTCGGGGTTGTCGGCGTCTGCGAACTGCGCCATCCCCTCGGGGTTCGCGTACCCCTGGTCGTTGAGGAAGCCGACCTGGTGTCGCGACATATCGACGCCTTCGCCGTGGTAGTACACCTGGTCCGTGGAGTAGGAGACGACCATCGGCGCCTCCTCGTTCGTGTAGGCGTTATACGCCGGCTCCCAGTCCGAGAGAATCTGCACGCCGTTGTCCGAGAGGTCCCGCCAGTAATCGAGATAGTTGTCGGCGCCCTTCTCGTGGATGGTCCACAGCAGGAAGGCCCGACCGGGGTCGGACTGCTGGGCGTTCTGAGCGATGAGTCCGTCCTCGTAGGCCGGCTCCAGCAGGGCGTCGAAGGTCCCGGGATTCTCTACTTCGCCCTCGTCATAGACGAGACTGATGTAGCCCGTGTCGTAGGGGACGGCGCGGTCCTCGGGGTCGAAGTTCAGCCTGGACTTCACCGAGTCGGCGCCCTCGACGTCCGCCGTCGCGAACAGCTGTTCGTCCAGTTGCTCGTCCGCACGGACGAGCTCGACGGTGTTCAGGCCGACGTAGAGGTCGGCACCGACCGGCGCGCCCTCGGACTTGCGCTGGATGAACTGGTTGACGCCGTTCTCGGGCGTCTTGAACTCCACCGTCGCGTCGTGCTCGTCCTCGAACGCCGATTTGAGCCAGTTGCCCGCCGAGTCCTCGCCGGTAAAGGAAGAGTACGTCGCGACCGTGAGTGTGGTTTCCGATTGGCCGCCGCTGCAGCCAGCTACTGCGATGGCACTCCCAGCGCCGACTCCGGAGAGGAACGTCCGTCGTTTCATACCTCGGTGGTTACACCAAGTAATACTTGAACCCTCGCTTTCCCACTCAGGTCAGTTTCACGGCGCTCTCGACGGTAAAAACTTCGCGGGATGTCTCCCGGTTCCTCTTACTCCCACAGGTCGGGGAACTGGCGTTCGACGTATGGGCCGAGCGGGTCCGACTCCGCCCAGAGCGCCTCGAAGAGGTCACGTCCCCACTGGACCGCCGATTCAGTCTCCGAGACGAACAGGGCGGTGGTGCCAGCGACCGAGCGGTCGGCCGCCCCACTCCCGGCCTGTCGCTCCGTCGCGCCCTCGCTCACCGCGGGCAGCTCGAACTTCAGTTTCTCGTCGGTGACGACCGACGCGAACTGGGAGTCTGTCAGTCGGAGCGTCGCCGGGTCCATGTTGTTTAGCTCCTCGCGGTGACCGTCCCTGTACCGCTGGAAGCTGACGTCGATTGCTTCCCGGGTGACCAGCAAGCGCGTCTCCGGATGTGTGGGGATGGCCTCCTGGTGGCGCCGCGAGTAGTACGGCGTCGTGAGTTCACAGTAGTCGGCCGATTCGAGCATACTGATGGCGACGTCCTCGCATCTGTTGGGCTCCTGGGGGACGTCGCGGACGATTTCGTACTCACCAATCTCCGGCAGTCGCCGACGGAACGCCGACGGGATGACGTCGATTCGATGGTTCTTCCAGAACGCCGGGTCCGTCGCACGAAATTCCTCCGCGGACAGCCACTCCGAGACGCTGTCGGCGACGAGGTGTCCGTGCGCGGTGGGTTCCCAGCCCTCGTCGCCCTCGGTGAGCAGACCGCGGCCTCTGAGCGTGGAGAGCGCGTCGTAGACTGCGGAGTCGCTCGCATCGACTCCGGACAGAAGCGTATCGGTCGGTGTCGGGCGCTCGGACACTCGAAGCACAATTTCCGTCCGTACCGACGACGTGAGGACGAACTCGTTTGGCGACTGGGACGGCATTGTCTCTATTCCCGTAGCCGTCGCACTTAAATTATCAGATTACACACCCAACGGACCAGACGCCTATCGGGTGAGCGCTCACCAACCAGTTCACCGCTCTTCCAGGAGATACTGCGGGGTTTAAGTCCGTAGTGACGTGCATGAAATAACATGGCAAATGTGGGCGGCGGAACCTACGACTACGTGATAGTCGGTGCTGGGCCGGCGGGCTGTGTGCTCGCGAATCGGCTCTCGGCCGACGGGGACCGGGTGCTGCTACTGGAGGCGGGCAAACCGGACGAGAAGCGAGAGATCGGCATCCCGGCGGCGTTCGTGGAGTTGTTCAACTCCGATGTCGACTGGGCGTACGACACCGAGCCCCAGACGGAACTGAACGACCGGGAACTCTACTGGCCCCGCGGGAAGACCCTCGGGGGGTCGAGTTCGATCAACGCGATGATCTACGCTCGCGGCCAGCCCGAAGACTACGACCACTGGGCCGAACTCGGAAACGACGGCTGGGCGTACGAGGACGTCCTGGACTACTTCAAGCGGGCCGAACACAACGAACGCGGCAGCTCAGAGTACCACGGGACCGGCGGGCCGCGGAACGTGGCCGACCACCAGTCGCCAAACGTTCTCAGCGAGGCCTTCGTCGAGGCGGGACAGGCGGTCGGACTCCGACACAACGAGGATTTCAACGCCGGCGACCAGTCCGGTGTCGGCCTCTATCAGGTGACCCAGAAGGACGGCGAGCGCCACAGCGCCGCCGATGCCTACCTGAAGCCGGTTCTGGACCGGTCGAACCTGACCGCTGTGACCGGTGCGCAGGTGACGCGTGTTCGGTTCGACGGGCGGGCGGCGGTCGGTGTCGAGTACGTTCGTGACGGGAGCGACGAACCGAAGACGGTCGACGCCAGCGAGGAAGTGATTCTCTCGGCGGGCGCTATCAACTCTCCGCAACTGCTCATGCTGTCGGGTATCGGGCCAGCGGACCACCTCACGGACCACGACATTTCGGTCGTCAACGAGCTCTCCGGTGTCGGCCGGAACCTCCAGGACCATCTCAACGTCAAGGTCAACTACGCCTGCGAGAAGCCGGTCTCCCTCGAGGGGGCGGAATCGCTGTGGAACCTGCTGAAGTATCTGGTGCTGAAACGAGGGCCGCTTACCTCGAACGTCGCGGAGGGTGGCGGCTTCGTCTCGGTAACTGATGAGGATGACCGACCCGACATCCAGCTCCACTTCGGGCCCTCGTACTCCGTCAACCACGGGTTCGACAATCCCGACGGCCACGGCTTCTGGCTGAGTGCGCTTCGGCTTCGCCCGGAGAGCCGCGGTCGGATAACGCTGCGCTCGGCGGACCCGCTCGACGAGCCGTGCATCGACCCGCAGTATCTCACCGAGGGAAAAGACCTGGAGATACTGCTCGAAGGGGTCAAACTGGTCCGCGAGATTCTGCAGTCCGAGCCCTTCGACGAGTACCGCGGCAGGGAGGTGTCTCCGGGACCCGATGTCCAGTCGGACGAACAGCTAATCGAACACATCCGAGAGGCAGCGGAGACGCTCTACCACCCTGTCGGCACCTGCAAGATGGGTGAGGACGATATGGCGGTGGTCGACGACCGTCTCGCCGTCCACGGGGTCGATGGACTGCGCGTCGTCGACGCCTCGGTCATGCCGACGATTACCAGCGGGAACACGGACGCCCCGACGACCATGCTAGCTGAGAAGGCGGCCGACCACATTCTAAGCCGTCGGTAGCCGTACTTCGCTTACCCGACCCGCTCGTCCAGAATCAACCGGGTCTTCGTACTCACCACTTCCTCGAGCTCCCGCGCTCTGGTGATGAGCTCGTTGACCGCGCCGGTGTCGGCCGCGTCGACGACGACGACGATGTCCTCCTCGCCCGAGACCTGCCAGACGAAGTCGACGGCGGGCCACTCCGCGATGTGGTCGGTGACGGCCTCGGTGTCGACGTTGACGTCCACGCCGACCTCTATCATGGACTTGACGTTGCCGGTGCGGGTCGCGACGGTGAAGCGCTCGATGATGCCGTCGTCGACGAGGCGGTCGACGCGGTTGCGCACCGTCCCCTCGGAGGTCCCAACCTGGTCCGCGATCTCCGTGTAGGGCGTGCGGGCGTCCCGCCGGAGTATCGACAGTATCTCTCTGTCCAGTTCGTCCATGGAGATACGAAGCTTCCGCTCCACCCGACTTGAGGATTACGAAAATCGTAACTCGGCTTCGAAAGCAATCCTTATGCCGGCCAGTCCTGTACGCATCTCGTAATGGCTGATGCATACGTAGCGCTGGAGGGGGACCGTGTCATCGAGGCGCGTGCCCGCGCTCCGGGGACGACACGCGGTGAGGTCGTGTTCACAACCGCCTACACCGGGTACGAGGAGAGCCTGACCGACCCGTCCTACGAGGAGCAGATTCTCACGTTCTCCTACCCGCTCATCGGGAACTACGGTGTCCGGGAGGAGCGCTTCGAAGACGACCGCGTCCACCCGCGTGGCGTCGTCGCCCGCGAACTCACCGACGACGTGGCCGAGTGGCTCGAAAGCGAAGGTGTGCCCGCCGTCGACCACCTCGACACCCGGGACATCGTCACCGAGATTCGCGACGAAGGGGCGATGAAATGCGGTATCGCCGCCGGTCCCGACGTGACCGAGCAGGACGCACTGGACGAGCTCCACCAGTGCAAGCACATGTCCGACCACGTCGACATCGGCGCGCAGGTCTCCGTCGAGGCGGTCGAGACCTACAACGAGGACGGCGACGGGGCCACCGTCGCCCTGGTCGACTGCGGCGCGAAGGGCTCTATCATGAGCTCGCTGGTCGAACGCGACGCCGTCGTCCACGTCTTCCCGTACGACGCCAGCGAGGACGACATCGCCGAGGTCGACCCCGACCTCCTCTTTATTTCGAACGGGCCCGGCGACCCCCAGAACTTCGGACAGGCCGGCGAACTCGTCGAGACTTACGTCGGTGAGGTGCCCCTGGCGGGCATCTGTCTCGGCCAGCAGGTCGTCGCCAACGCGCTGGGCGGCGAGACCGAGAAGATGGAGTTCGGCCACCGCGGCGTCAACCAGCCAGTCCGTGACCTGCGTACCAACCAGGTCGTGATGACGACCCAGAACCACGGGTATACGGTTGCGGACCCCGGTGACAAACTCGACGTGACGCAGGTCAACGTCAACGACGACACGCCCGAGGGTCTGGAGAACGACGAGCTGGGGATCATCACGCGCCAGTACCACCCCGAAGCGAATCCGGGGCCACACGACTCGCTTGGCTTCTTCGACGACGTGCTGGCGATGGCCGAGGAGTAGGCTCGCGGTTTCGTTTTCTTCGGCTTTGTTGAACCACTCAGAAGCTGACAAATTCCGCTCTTTGCGGTCAATACAGAGCGTATAGCAACCGTTTCAGATGATCGGCCCGAACCTATGTCTGGGACTGCGCTCTGCGCTCGTCAGTATGGGCACCAGCGCTATATTGGAATCATGACATATACTTGATAATGGCTACCGAAGCGACATTTACCATTCCGGCCGACCAGTTTCCCTTGGGAACCTTGTTCAAACAATTACCGGGTGTGACAGTCGAACTGGAGCGAATCATTCCGGCCCAAGACGTCGTGGTTCCCTATTTCTGGGTTCGTGGGACTGCCGTTGAGGACATCGAAGAAGCGTTTCACGACCATCCGGGCGTGAAGAAGATCCAGCTGGTTGATTCCGTCGAAGACGAGTATCTGTTGCGCGTCGAGTGGACGCTGGAGTACGATGGCGTCATCAGCACACTGATGGAAACGGGGGTTCCCCTGATTAAAGCGGTTGGCACGAACGAGGGGTGGACGTTCGATATTCGGGGTGATGACCGACGTGACATCGCGGCGTTCCAAGAACGCTGTCGGGAGAAAGACATCTCGATTATGCTCACTAAACTGCACGCACTTACCCCAATTGACTCGGAGACTCAAGCGGCACTCACCGACACTCAGCAGGAAGCACTGGTGCTCGCCTACGAGCGGGGGTACTTCAACACGCCTCGTGACGTGAAAATGGTAGATATTGGCGACGAACTCGGCATTTCACAGCAGGCAGTCGCTTCACGGCTCCGACGTGGAATTAGTGCGATTCTCGGCAGTACACTGGCCGACTCCGACCCACCAGAGTGAGAAGAGCTTAAAAATAGATTGTATAGTCCAAAGGAGGGGTGATGACCTTAGACATTTTATATGTATGTATGAGTAGCGCACCTACTCTCGACACGGTGCTTGATGTCTGTGGACATAAGCATCGCCGTATCGTCCTTGCGACACTCGCAAATCAGCGACAGTCATTGTCGATAGATGACCTGACAAACGCAATCATCAAACATAATCATCACCTGTCGTGGACAGAGATTGATGACGAGACAGTCAAACAGATTCACATCGGCCTATACCAAGTCCATCTTCCGAAATTGACCGATTCTGGGTTTATCGAATACGATCCTGAGCGGAAAGTGGCAGAATTAACAACCCAAGCCGGACGGGAAGACTCCCACCTGTCGGCCATCCTCGCTGAGGATTCTGACCTCCCAATTACTCATTGATACGTATGACTGACCAAACGCGATTCCACTATGAGCCAGGTGACGCTGAACCATTAAGCACGGCGATTGTCAGTGCAGTTGCAATAGCTCATAACGAGAACGTACTTGATCAAAAATGGATTTTAGCCAACGACATCAATCCCGACGCACTTGACGCCCTATTTTTCGACGGGAAGCCAAATATGCGCCTCACGTTCGAAGCGGACGCCTCTACAGTCACTGTAGACGTGGATGATCAAGGGCAATTCGATATCGAAATAGAGTCACATCGGTAGATAAGCAGAGCTACTGACCGTCTGTTTCATACGAGAGTTTATCTGAAAAATAGGATTTCAACGGACTCTGTTCTTTGGCTACGTTTACACGCAGACCGGTCTCCTCGACTGACGAAAGCTGGACGGTGGGATGACTGTCCCGTTGCGTACTGCGACAAAATCGTGTGCCTGTAGTCGGCGCTCTCGCTACGCCTCGCGGGTCGCTGCGCGCTCGCGGCTCCGCCGCTCACTATCGAGGCGCAAAGGGCCTCGCTCTCCCCGCTCGCGTTTTCCGAGGAATCTCGCTTCGGTCGGTTCCTCGCTACTGCTCTCCGGCTCCCGCTTGGTCGCCGGTTCGCTTTCGAGGTCGGCGCTGCGCGCCGACCTCGCTACTGCTCCACGGCTCGTTTCACTCGCCGTTCCGCTTCGAGGTCGCTCACTCCGTTCGGGCTCTCCTACTCACTACCCCACTGACGGGCCGTCTTCGGCCGCTCGCTGATGGCCTGCACCGCGAGTGGCTGGTCGGCGGAGTTGATGGCCTCCAGGGCCGCTTCGGTGCTCTCGCGGGTCGAGAAGTACGTCACGGTCTCCTCGACGCAGGCTTCGAGCACGTCGCGGTCCCGGGAAGCGACCAGGTCGATGTCGCCCGCCTGGATGGCCTCGACGACGGCCTCGGTGTCCTCGAAGTCGTCGAGGCTCACCACGTCGAAGTGGTCTTCGTAGCCACGCACCCCGAAGTCGACCAGCGCAGTGCCTTCGAGCGGGATATCCTTCCCGACGCACATCTGGGCCTTCTGGTAGGCCTTGCCGAAGGAGCCGGCGGTGCCCATGACCTCGCCGGTCGACTTCATCTCGGGGCCGAGACGCGGGTCCGAGCCCGGCAGGCGGTCGAAGGGCAGGACGACCTCCTTGACCGAGACCTGTTCGGGGATCTGCTCCTCGATGTCCAGCTCGGCCAGGCTCTCGCCGGCCATGACGCGGGCGGCGATTTTCGCAATCGGGACGCCCGTCGTCTTCGAGATGAACGGCACGGTACGGGACGAGCGCGGGTTCGCCTCCAGGACGTAGACCTCGCCGTCACGCACGGCGAGCTGGACGTTCAGCAGGCCGACGGTGTCGAGCGCGTCGGCGATGTCCTCGGTGACCTCGCGGATGCGGGGCATCACGTCCTTGATCTCCTGGGAGCGAGGCGGAATCATACACGCCGAGTCGCCCGAATGGACCCCGGCGGTCTCGACGTGTTCCATCACGCCGCCGATGAGCACGTCGTCCTCGTCGGCGACGGCGTCGACGTCGAGCTCGACGGCGTCGGCGAGGAACTCGTCGACCAGGATGGGCTTGTCCGGGGAGACACGCACTGCCTCCTCGATGTACGTCTCCAGGTCGTCGTCGTTGTAGACGACGTCCATCGCACGCCCACCGAGGACGTAGGACGGGCGCACCAGCACCGGGTAGCCGATGTCGTGGGCCAACTCCAGTGCTTCCTCCTTGCTCGTCGCCGTGCCACCCTCGGCCTGTGCGATGCCGAGTTCGTCCATCAGCTTGTTGAAGCGGTCGCGGTCCTCGGCTAAGTCCATCGCCTCGACGCTCGTTCCGAGAATCTCGCAGTCGAGGTCGCGCCGGGCCAGTTCGTCCTCCAGGGGTTCGCCGATGTCGACGGAGGTCTGGCCACCGAACTGGACCATCACGCCGTCGGCACCCGTCGACTCGGCCACGTCGGCGACCTCCTCGGCTGTGACGGGCTCGAAGAAGAGTCCGTCGGAGGTGTCGTAGTCCGTCGACACCGTTTCGGGGTTGTTGTTGACGACGTGGGCGTCGATGCCCATCGCCTCCAGGGCCTGGACAGCGTGGACCGAGCAGTAGTCGAACTCCACGCCCTGGCCGATGCGGATGGGGCCGCCGCCGACCACGACGACGCTCTCGACCTCTGGGTCGACCAGCAGTTCGTTGCGGTCGATGCCCGAGATTGGGTCACGCGTCGAGTAGTAGTACGGCGTCGTCGCCTCGAACTCGCCGGCGCAGGTGTCGACGAGCTTGTAGTCCCGGTGGACTGTCTCGCTCTCGACGTCCTCTATCTGGACGCCGCTCCCGTCCGTGGCTGCCTCGATTTCCGCCTCGCCGTCGTCGTCGCTGTCCAGCCCGGCGGGCAGCCACGAGACGTGGGTGTCGTTGAACTCACCGCCCGCGAGGGCTGTGATTTCCTGGTCGGTGAAGCCGGCCGCCGCGGCGGTCTCGTAGTCGCCCGCGATGGCGGCCTCCGCCGCGTCGGCGACCTCCTCGAAGCGCTCGACGTACCACTCGTGGATGTCGGTCAGTTCGACAACCTCCTCGACGGTGTAGCCACGGAGGAACGCCTCGAAGATGGCGTACGGGCGGTCGGGCGAGGGACGCACCAGATACTCTTCTTCGAGCTCGTCGTCGCCGACCGTTTCGAAGTCAACGGCGGGGTTGTACTCCGAGGAGCGCAGTGCCTTCAGCAGCGATTCGGGGAAGGTTCGGCCGATGGACATCGCCTCGCCCGTCGACTTCATCGCCGTCGACAGCTCGAAGTCGGTGTCGGTGAACTTGTCGATGGGCCAGCGCGGCACTTTGGTGACGATGTAGTCGATGGCCGGCTCGAAGGCGGCCGTGGTCTCGCCGGTAATCTCGTTTTCTATCTCGTGGAGGCGTTTGCCCAGCGCGACCTTCGCGGTGACGCGGGCGATGGGGTAGCCCGTCGCCTTCGACGCGAGCGCGGAGGAGCGCGAAACTCGGGGGTTCACCTCGACGACGCGGTACTCGCCGCCGGGGGTGCCGTCGTCGCGCCAGGCGTGCTGGATGTTACAGCCGCCCTGGATGCCGAGTTCGCGGATGACCTTCAGCGCGGAGTCACGCATCTGCTGGTGGCCCTCGTCGGGGATGACCTGCGAGGGCGTGACGACGGTAGACTCCCCGGTGTGGATGCCCATCGGGTCGATGTTCTCCATGTTGCAGATGATGATACAGGAGTCGTCGGCGTCGCGCATGACCTCGTACTCCAGTTCGACCCAGCCGGAGATGGACTCGGTGATGAGCACTTCCGAGTTCCGTGAGAGGCGAAGTCCTTTGCGCACACGCTCGACGAGCTCTTCGAAGTCGTCGACGACGCCGGAGCCGGAGCCACCCAGCGTGTAGGTTGTGCGGGCGATGACCGGGAGGCCGCCGACCTCGTCGACTGCGTCCTGGATGCGCTCGCGGAAGTTTGCCTCGTCGAAGTCCGTGACCGACTCGTCCTCGTCGAGTGAGATGGTGGTCGAGCGGGGGACCGGCTCACCGATTTTCTCCATGCGCTGGCGGAACAGCTCGCGGTCCTCGGTGGCGTAGATGGTGTCCAGCGGCGTCCCCATCACGTCGACGTCGTACTCCTCTAAGACGCCCTCCTCGGCGAGTTCTGCGGTGACGTTGAGGCCGGTCTGGCCGCCCAGACCGGCGATGACGCCGTCCGGGTTCTCCTTCCGGATGATCTCGGTGATGGCCTCGGTGTTGATGGGTTCGAGGTACACCTTGTCGGCCATGTCCGGGTCGGTCATGATGGTCGCCGGATTGGAGTTGACCAGTACCACGCGCGCGCCCTCCTCCTGGAGGGCCCGACAGGCCTGGGCGCCGGAGTAGTCGAATTCGGCTGCCTGGCCGATCTTGATGGGGCCGCTCCCGATAAGCAGAATTGTGCGGTCTTCCTCGGCTGTCATTACCCGTTTCGAGCCTACACATCGTAATAAGCCCGGCGAAACGGTACGCTTCTCGAAGCTCGATTTCGAATATCGTAATGCGAGGCGGTCACACGGGGGAGACTGACACCCTACTGGCTCTCGCCGGTGATGTCGTACCGGTAGGGCTGGTCCCGGATGACCTCGACTTCGCCGGTCTGGGCCCGCCGGCCCAGGACCGTGGCGACTCGGTGGGCACTGTCGAACTCCTCGCCCTCCTCGTCCAGCAGCTCCAGAATCTCGCGGGCCGTCAGGGGGCCGTCTGCGTCGGCGTCGTCAAGCACCGCCTGGATGCGCTCGAACTCGCCGTGACGGATGGCCATATCTCCGTACAATAGCCCGAACCCCATATAACACCGTCAGACTGCTGTCTGACGCCGTTTTCGGCGAAATCGAGGGACGGCGTCCGGACTCGTTCTGCGGATTGTTGTCATACGCTGTCGGCGCTCACGTCAAACAACCATCAGGTTATTACCATCTAATACCACCGACTGTCGGGGTGGCTCTTTGGGCTCTACCAGCGGCGAGACAGCCCACTCACACAGGTGAGTCGCGTTCGCCCTCGACGATTCAGACCGCCGAGTCGTGCTCGTCCTCGAAATCACGCTCTGCCCGGTACTGGTCGACGAAGGCACCGATGTCGAACTCAAGCATCTGTTCCTCGAACTCGGCGGCCATCTCGTCGTCCTCGGCGTGGGAGACGGCGTGGTCCATCAACTCGACGATAAGTTCGACGACGATTTCGTGGAGCCGTCGGGCGTCGAAGTCGGTGACCCAGGCCATCGAGAAGCCGACGGCGCCGTCCTCCGTCGCGTCTGCCACGGCTACCTTGTCAGGGAACTCCTCGATGACCACACCCATCAGGTGTGCGATAGTGAACTCTTCGTGGTCGTCGGCCGGCTCGATGGTCTCGGTGAGCACCTGCTCTAAGAACTCCGGGACGAAGCGGGCCAGCGGATGCATGTCCATGACGACGGCGTGACTCGCCCCACAGGCGCAGTCGTATTCGCGCATCCCCAGGTCGAGGTCGTCGTGGGTGGAGACGACCTTGCCACAGGGGAGTTCGAGCTCGGACTCGCGCCCGCCGGGCACGCGCGGTTCTGCCATTGCCCTCCCTAAACCGGTGGCGGGGTTAAAGCCCGCGATACGCCCATGTCGGGGCTCTCATCGGAACTTCCCGCCGCGTATCTGGACGTAGGCGTCGGTCACGGCCGCGATGCTGAACGTGCTCAGGACGGTCCCGAGCGCGACGTGGACGAGCTCTCCGACCTGGGTGACGGTAGCGTTGCCCGCCAGCCCCAGATACGACGCCACCATGGGTGCAAGGCCGACGAGAGCCCCGCCAAGCCCGAGCAGGGCCAGCAGTCCGAGAATCGGGACCGGTTCCGTGAGAAACCGTCGGACGCTCTTCCGGACTGCCTCCCGGGCACCGGCCTCGGTCAGGGCGAGCTCCTGGCGGAGATAGACCGTCACACCGACGAGGAGCAGCGAGACGACGCTGACGGCCTGTGTGGTGCGAGCCATCGCCTCGACACCGCTGGGCGCCCACAACAGCGGGACCACTTCTGTGAGGCCAAACACCAGGAGTGTGAACCCGCCGGCGACGGCGAGAAACACCGGCAGCCGCTTGACGGGGTCGGGGGGCGACCTGAGAGAGAGGTCCGCGAACTGCTGGATAGCCCAGAACCGAATCGCCTCGCCCGCGAAAACGGCGAGAACCGCAAGCGGAGCGAGTATCCAGAGCGGTAGTTCGAACTGGAGCAGTTCCCACCCGACCTGTGACTCGATGCCGATGGTCCGGGGGGTCCTGTAACCACTCCCCCGGAGTACCACGAGCAGATCCTCTCGGAACGACGTGACGACGCCACTGTAGACGAGATTAAACACCAGCAGGACTGCGAGGACCTTTCGTCCCGTCCTGCTCGTGAGGTCGTCGTAGCCGGTCTGGAGGGCACGACGGACGTCCAGGACCATATTACGCTGTAGAAATGCTGGAATTAATATCTGCTGCTTCTGGGTTCGGACGAACTGTGGCCGTGGACGGTCCGGTGGGCAGAGGCCGCGGTGCAGGTCGGTCAATCGGCGTCCGGCGCTCCGTCGCGAACCTGCAGATACGCGTCGGTAATCGTCGCAACGGAGAACGTGCTCAGGGCCCCAAATAGGACGCGATTGAGCGCCTCGAGGAACAGCGATGGGGTGGTGCCGACCCGCACTGTGACGAGACGGCTCACCACTGCACCCGGGAGCAGCAGTAGCTGTCCCAGCATGGCAAGCAGGAGGAGGAGTCCGAAGATGGGGACCGGAGCCTCACGGAATCGGGCCACGCTGTTGCGTACCGTCTCGGTGCTTCCGGCCGCCGTCAGTGCGAGCTCCTGTCGGAGGTAGACGGTAACGAGGAGGACCGGAGCGACTGCGACTGAAACGACCATCGAGAGCTGTACTCCCATCTGGAAGCCCTGGCTGACCAGGACGAGCGGGAGGACCTGTCTAACGGCGTATACGAACAGCGCGACCCCGCCAGCGACTGCGACGAGGACACGGCCCCGCTCGCGCAGTGTCGGGGCCGGGATATCGGCGAACTGCTGGATGGCCCAGAACCGAACCCCCTCGTGAGCGACGACGGCGGCGACAGTCAGCGCGACGAGCACTGCCAGCGGGAACTCGAGGGCAAGCCACTCGACGTCGAACGGCGCCTGGAAATAGACCCCGGACTGGATGGCTGGCCGACCGCTCACAATCTGGGTCAGCAGCCGCTGCCGAAACGACTGACTCACGGCGCCGTAGGCGACGTTGGACACCAGTAGGACCGAGAAGACGTTCAGGCCGGCCGTACTCGTGAGGCCGTCGTAGCCGGCCTGGAGGGCTCGACGGATGTCGAGGGCCATATTCCGCCGTCGGAAGAGGGGGAATTAATAACTGCTGGTTCAGTGGCCGGGCGGACTGGTGTCCCGACCGTTCAGGCCGCGGACTCGCGGGCACTCGCCCGGACCTGCAGGTACGCGTCCGTGACCACAGCGACACCGAGCACCTGGAAGACAGTCCCCAGGAGCGTCGCCAGGAGCCGCGAGACGATAGTGAGGACGGTATCAGTAGCGCCGAGAAACCCAACGAGCAGCCCGGGGAGGCTCCCGAGCAGGCCGAACAGCCCCAGTATCACCAGCAGGACGATGATGGAGACGGGGTCGTCGAGGAACCGCGCGACGCTGTTTCGTACTGTCGCGCCGTAGCCGTCGTCGTTGAGCGCTATCTCCTGACGGAGATAGACGAAGACCGTCACCAGAACGAGCCCGCCCAGCGGCCCGGCTATCGACCCGACGAGCGTGGTCGCCAGGCCGCCGAGCTGGCCGACGACCGGCAGGACCGACTGGAACAGCAGCGTCGTCAGGGCAATCGTCCCACCGAGGACGACCGCCATGACGGCCCGGTCGCCCAGCCCGCCCGTCGCGGTCTCTGCGGGGCCGGCGAAGGTCCGAATCGCCCAGTATCGGACCAGTTCCCCGGCGAGGGCGACCACGACGACCAGCACGGCGGTCACCGGGAGCCCGACGCCCAGCGCGAACGGCGAGGTGCCACCGAACGACTCGATGGCCGCTCGCTGCTCGGCGGTGTAGACACCGCTCTCGAACACGAGCGTCAGTAGCTCCGCTGCCAGACTCTCGTTGACTACGAGCGAGCCGAGGCTGTACAGGAGGAACACTGCCCCGACGAGGAGGCCGTCCTCACTCGTGACGGCGTCGATACCACTACGGAGGGCGTCACCGATATCCAGGGACATATGGAATTATCCCCGGCTATACCTAATAAAACATCAACTCGCCACCGATAGCGCTACGGCCAGTCGTCGCGTTCCTCGTCCGCCTCGTTGGCCGTCGCCTCGGGTGCCTGTGGTTCGCCCAGTTCCCAGTCGGCCGCTTCGGCAGCGTTCTCGACGGGGAGGAACTCCCAGTCGGTCGCCTCGGCCAGGTCGGCGTCGGCCTCGCCGCTCCCGACGAAGACGTACCGGTCCGTGTCGAACTGCTCTTTGACGTTCACGAGACTCTCTTCGCGGCCGCGGGGCCCCGAGAAGAAGTCCTGTCTGATGCGGTGTTTCCGCGTGAAGTTCGTCACGACGTAGGTGGGCTGTTCGGAGATGACGCCGACGTACTCGGACCATTGGCGCGCGTCGGTGAACACGCTGTCCGGGTAGGCAAGCTCTTTGAGGGCGTCGAGGTCGAACGCGAGTGTCATATCGCCGCTGCCGCCGTCCATAGAGGTAGCTCCGCCCCGTGTCGAAAAAAGGGCGTCGTTCCCGTTCGGGTTCGCCGGCAGTCGACGTTACACGTCGAGATGCGTCGTGTCGCCGGAGAACGCCAGTTCCCAGTTGCCTCGGTTCCGATCGAGGCGGGTCACCCCACACAGCGGCGCGTCGACACCGTCGGCCGACCCGACGAGTCCGTCGACCACGCCGCCCACGGTGAGCCCGTGCCCGACGAGCAGCAGCGAGCCGTCGGTGTCCGCCGCGATCTGCCGGGCGACGTTCCCGGCCCGGGTCATCGCCGCCTCGTGGCTCTCGGGGAACTCGGGGACGAGATAGGAGTCGTGGTCGAGGGTTATTGGGTCGAACCACTCCGCGAGGTGTTCCTGGGGGACGGTCTCGGGGTCGGCGTCGAACCACTCGGCGTTGCGGTGTTCGCCCAGCCCCGGCTCCAGCAGGGCGTCGTTGCCCGTCTCGCGGCATATCTCCTCTGCGGTCTCGGCCGTCCTGAGGAACGGCGAGGCGTACACCGCGTCGAGGTGGATGCCCGCCTCGACGAACCGACGCCCGGTCCGCCAGGCCGCCCATCGGCCGAGGTCTGTCAGCGGCGGGTCGTGGACGCGGTCGGCGTGGTCCTGCCACGAGGGGTCGACGCTGTCCTGTCGCTGGCCGTGTCTGACGACCCAGACGGTGTCTGCCATGTGTGTCAGGGTCTACGATAGTCAGCAACATGGCTCTGGTGAATCCCTGAACGATGTCGGTTTCACGTGAAGTCCCGAGAGGGACTGGATTTGCTGAGCCAGATGCCACAGATATCTGGGGAATCGGTCCCGTTGTGAATCACTCAGACGGCCTGACGCTAGTAGATGGATTGACAGAACGAAAAGCGCTTAAGATATGTACAAAAGACGTAGATATGCTTGGCAATTTTGCTGGATTACTGGCCCTCTTATTTTCTACTGTACTTCAGATATCCCTCACGCTCTGGGTGTATCGGGATGCCGAAAAACACAATCCAGCAACGCAGTTCGATTGGGCGTTTGTAACGTTATTTACCGGCCCTATCGGATTTTATGTGTATTACTCGATTGGACGTAACATTGCCGAGCAAACTGACGCGCCGTAAACAAGCTGAGCGATAGCTGTACACGCGCGTCCTGTCTTATCGCCGGTACTGCTCTTGTTCGTCCAGCATCTCGGCTTTCTCCTGTATCTGGGCCATCTCGCGGGCGGCCTCCCCGCGGCCGCCGTCCGGCCCGTGGCCGTAGTTGACCGACCAGTCCAGCAGCGAGCCGGTGAACTGGCTCTCATCGCCGCCCTCGGTGCCGTCGTCCTCACCGGACAGTGCCGCCAGGAGCCGCCGGAGCAGTAGCCTGGTCATGAGCGAACGTTCGAAGCGAACGTACAAAAAGACAACGGGAAATTTGAAATAATCCGCAAACGGAAGCGATTGTGCGCTATTCAGCAGGTGGCGCGGTGTTGGCCTTCACTTCTTCCAGGTCGACGTCTTTCTCCAGAAGCAGTTCCTTCTGGTCTGCGACCTGGCGTTCCTCGCGGATGAGCTTCTTGTACTTGGACTGCTGGGAGAGGTCGCCGATGAGCACGCCGCCGATGAGCTGGCCGTTCTCGAAGGCGAGGCGGCGCCACTCGCTGTCGGAGTACTTGGCCTCGGCCTCGTCGTCGCCCCGTGCGGGGTGGCCAAAGGAGAGGAACGGGAAGTCGAAGTGGGTAATCGAATAGGAGGAGACCCAGCGGAACTCCTTGGCCTCTGCGTCTTCGACCATGTTCTTCCCGGCGACCGAGCCCTGCTCCTTTGCCGAGCCCCAGGCGCCGTTCTGGGCGCGGGCGTTGAGGATGGTGTCGTAGAACTGGGTGAGGTCGCCCGCCGCGTAGATGTCCTCGACGTTGGTCTGCATGTACTCGTCGACGACGATGCCGTCGTCCTCCTCGATGCCGGCGCCGTCGAGGAACTCCGTGTTGAAGTTCAGCCCGATGGCGACGCCGGCCCACTCGCCGTCGAACGCCTCGCCGTTGGGGTCGACGGCCCCGGAGACGTGGCCGTCGTCGTCGACCTCAAAGCGGTCAACGCCCGAATCGAAGACGGGCTCGACGCCGTTCTCGCGGAGGGCGTCGTGGATAATCTCGGCGCCGTCGGCCGAGAGCGCGTAGCGCCACCAGCGGTCGCCGCGCATCAGATACTTCGCGTCGATGCCCTGGGCCGCACAGACGGCCGCGAGGTCGATACCCAGCAGCCCAGCGCCGACGATGATACCCTGGTCTGACTCCTCGGCGTGCTCGCGGATGCCGCGGGCGTCCTCGAACGTCCAGAAGTGGTGGATGCCGTCGGCGTCGCTGTTCTCGACGGGGAGCTGTGCCGGGGTGCCGCCGGTCGCGATAAGCAGCTTGTCGTACTCGTAGGTCTCGCCCTTGTGCGTGTGAATCTCGTGGGCGACCGGCTCGATGTCCGTGACGTGGGTGTTGAGCTGGAGGTCGATGTCGCGCTCGTCGTACCACTCGGGCTCGTGGATGGAGATGGGGGCCTCGGGCAGTTTCCCCTTCGCGAACTCCTTGATGAGAATCCGGTTGTAGAGGGCCTCTCCCTCGTCGGTGATGACGGTCACTGATGCGTCAGGGTCGGCTTCCCTGATGGTCTCGGCCGCGGAGGCTCCCGCGATACCGTCCCCGATAATCACGTGCGACGTGCTCATGTTCGGGGGCTTCGGTACGACGCCTAATGTGGATTGCTATCTGGGTATCGTTTGCGATATTGGCTAGCAACGGCTGTCGGTGCTGGCCTACGGACTGTTGGGAGCCAGAAAGCCCCGGCGGGCTACGCTCGGGGGACTCGCTGTGGTCCTCACTCGCTTCGCTCGTTGCGGTCCTTGTGTCGTCCGCCTTCGCGTAGCCCACCGCCCCTTTCTGGCTGTTCACGCCCCTGTTGGCTGTCACTACTAACGGGTCGTTCTGACTGTCTATATCCACAGTTCCGCACGCTCTCACTATCGCTAGCGAGCCTTTCAAGACGCTCGAATCCTAACGCTCGGGCGATGAAACTCCGTCAGAACGTCAAACACTTCGCGGCCAAGCAGGCACTGACGCTGCCGGTCGTCGGCGAGAAGGTCAACGACAAGCTGGTCGGGATGCACACGGATATCTTCGCGGGGAAGGCCGACCCCGACCGGGCCGACGAGCGCCGGGACCACCTGGACGACTTCTTCGACGCGACGATGGACACCTACGTCGCCGCGCTCGAAGACGGGTTCCCTGAGGCCGAGGCCCGCGAGATAACCCACGTCCAGGCCAACTTCGACTTCTACAACCACGGCTGGACGGAGATGATGGAGTTCCCGGCCGACGAACTCCAGGCCCACTACGACCGCTACGAGACGTTCTTCGGGAAACACGGCATCACCATCTCGGACCCGCTGGGCGAGTTCCGCCCCGCGGGTGGCATCGCCGAGGCTCCCTCCACGCCCGATAAATTGGAGAACCCGGAACACCCCCACGCAGTGGGCGGGTTCGCCGACGACGCCTACGTCGAGACCGAGGACGGCGAACTCGTCGTCGGTGGCCAGGCGGAACCGGCGGACGTCGACCCGAGCGAGGCCCCCGGCGTCGACGAGTAGTCCACCGCGGACTGAGCGCCGCTTTATTTTCGAAACAGTCGAAAGAAATTTACCACAGTCTAACAGACAACCGACGAGTGGATGGGTAACTGGTACTGGCGCGCTAAGGTGGCTATCGCCGATAACTACAGCGCGCTCGTCGTCGTCGCGGTGCTCGTCTGCGCTCTCGGGGGCTATCTGACGTTCACGGCCGCCGGCAGTGGCGCCACAGAGACGGCAGTCCGGGAGACGGATTCCTGGCAATCGAGCGGCGAGTTCACGCACCGGGCGACGGTCGTCAACGGGACGGCGGCCTTCGAGCGGGGGGCGGTCCTGCGGAACCGTTCGGTCTACTTCCTGCGTGTGACGCCGATTCTCGACGGTACCTTCGTCTACGGCTTCGGGGCGACCGGCAGCGGCGACCTCGACGTGAACACGTCGGTCGCGTTGCGCTATCAGTCGGTGTCGCCGGCCAACGAGGGCAACCAGACGGTGTACTGGCGCGTGGAGCGGCCGCTGAACCGTTCGACGGCGACGCTCTCACCGGGCGAACGGACGCGGACGCCGTTCTCTGTGAACGTGAGCGCCGCCGCGGCTGAGGCCGAGCGCATCGACGCCCAGCTCGGCGGGACACCCGGCGACGTAGAAGTCACGGTCCTCGCCCGCGTACGCATCGACGGGACTCGGAACGGCCAGCAGGTACGGACGACGCGGGTCTACCGGACCCGACTCGTCCCGTCGGACGGCACCTACGAGGTGCGAAACGACGAGCCGAGGACAGAGTCTGGGCACCAGACCGTCCGTCGAACGGTTCCGGACGGGTCGGACTCGCTCGGCTCGACTGCCGGGCCGGCACTGCTCGTCGTCGGCCTCGCCGGAATGGGGGGACTGGGGCTGTTCCGTCGGTCGGAGCACTTCACCGTCACAGACGCCCAGCGTGAGCTGTCGTCCTACGAGCGCGAACGCGAGGAGTTCGACGAGTGGATAACGGCCGGCCGGCTCCCAGAATCGACGTTCGAGGACAGCCGCATCAAGGTGGATTCGCTGGCGGGGCTGGTCGACGTCGCCATCGACTCCGAGCGGCGGGTCATCGAAGACACCGAGCGGGACGTCTACGTCGTCCTCGCCGACGGCTATCGGTACATCTACTACCCACCGAAAGGAGCCTCACTGGTTGACGACGGCGAGTCGGGAGACACCGAGCGCGGGCGTCCACCATCTATGGACGGGACGGACGACGGCGCTGGCGGGGGCCCGTTGTAGGCGTTACTCGGCGCTCGTCGACTCGCGCCCGTCGATGCGGTCGGCCACTTCGTAGCCGGCGACGATACCGCCGTTGAGGGACCGTTCGGGGTACTGGGCCTCGGAGGCCATCCCGGCGTAGTAGACACCGTCGGCGACCTCGTCGGCGAGGTCGTACGGGACGACCATATCCAGATAGCCGCGCTCGTACACCGGTGCAGTGCGGGGGTTGCGGGCGGTCTGCACCCAGTTGACCGACTCGCGGTCGAACTCGGGGAACAGCGATTCGATGCCCGAGAGCCACGTTTCCCGTACTTCGTCGTCGTCCTGCTGCCAGAGGTCCTCCTCTGGGGACTGGATGTAGCGGGCGACATAGAGGAGGTGTTCGCCGCCGTAGCGCTCGCGCTCGACGAAGTTCGTGTGCTCGATGAGCGCGCCGAAGGGCGCCTCGTCGGCGATGTTGAGCCAGTACGTATCCAGCAGGGGCTCGTCCATGCTGATGACCGAGCAGACGGTCCCCTGGAAGTCTATCTCACAGGGGTAGCCAGTGAGGTCTTCGAGGACGTTGGGCATCGCCGCGACGACGACGTCGTCGACGTCGTGTGTGGTCTCGCCGTCCCCGTCGTCGGCGGTGAGGCCGCTGACCGCGCCGTAGTCGGTCAGGACGTCGGTCACGCGGGTGCCCGTCTCGATGTTCTCGCGGCCGACGGCCTCGACGAGAGCGTCCAGCAGACGCCCGAAGCCGCCGTCCAGATAGCCCAGAATCTCGCCGTTGAGGATGTCCCGCTCGCCGCGGAACTTGATGCGGCCAAGCAGCCAGGCGGCGCTGACGTCGCCCTTGCGGGAGCCGAACTTCGCGTCCAGCAGCGGCTCGAAGAAGGTCTCGTAGACGTTCTGTGTGGTGTGGTCGCGGACGAACTCCTCGACGGGGATGTCCTCGAAGTCCTCGAGTTTCTCGTAGGTGTCGAACTTCGGAACGCCGCCCCGAACGTCGATATCGAGCGTGAGCATCCCCAGCCGGAACTTGTCGTAGAAGCTCAGGTGGGGGAAGGCGAGAATCTCCCAGGGCTTGTCCATCGGGTGGACGACGCCGTCGACGTAGTAGCCGTTCTCGCCGATGCGCCACTCGACGTCATCGCCCAGGCCCAGTTCCTCGGCGAGTTCGACGATGGTCTCCTCCGATTTCGAGAGGTGGTGGTAGAACTTCTCGATGGGGTCGCCGGCCGTCTCGTACACCGCGGCCAGGCCCCCCAGGTCCTCGCTGGCCTCGAAGACGCGGACCTCGTGTCCGCGCTGTTGGAGCCGATACGCCGCTGCAAGGCCTGCGACACCGCCACCGACGACACCGATCATACAACCCGGTTTTAGTTGTCGTGGGATTTAGTTTGCGTTTCGGTCGCCGGGACTCGCCACGGCGGTGTCCGGGCTGGACTCCGCGTCGGCCCGCTGGAACTCCAGGATGGCGATAGCGCCACGCGGATGGTTGTCCTCGTACCACACCTTCCCGCCGTAGAGGTCCATCATCACCGAGACGAAGTACAGGCCGAAGCCGCCGGCGGTCTGGTCGTTGGAGATGGAGCGTTCGAACATCGTCGTCTTCAGTTCGTCGCTGATGCCGGGGCCGTTGTCGGCGACCCGGACCTGTATCCAGTCGCCGGCGCCCTGGGTGTCGATTTCGACGCGGGGCTCGTCGCTGGTGTTGTGTTCGACAGCGTTCTCGACGACGCTCTCGAGCACCGCCTCGGCGAGGTGGTTCGCGAGGATGTGCTCGTCGTCTATCTCCACGTCGACCGCGACGTCGCCCTCCCGGTCGACCGCGCTCTCGACGGCCGCCTGGACTGTGGCCGACAGCGAGATGGCGTCGAGCCGTTCGCTCTCGCTTGCGGTCACCGTCTCGTTGATGTCCTTGATGGCGTCGCTCATCTCGGTGAGGCGCTCACACCACTCGGTGATGCTGTCGATGTGGTGTGTTTCCGCCTCGCTCACGCTGTGGCGCAGGTGGTCGGCCCGGCCCTGGACCACGAGCATGGCGTTGCGCAGCGAGTGTCTGAGAACGCCGTTGAAGAACGCTATCTGCTCGTTGCGCCGCTTGACCGACGTGCGGCTCCCGCGAAGCTCGCGCTGGCGCTGGAGCTGTTCGAGGGCGACCTGTGTGGTCTGGGCGAGTATCCGGGCGTACTGCTGGTCCTCGGTGGCGTAGCTGTCGTCGGCCGAAGCGATGGCCAGCACGCCGTGGTCACCCATCGGCAACATCAGCGCCCGTTCCATGGGGGCACCACAGTCGTCACACTCGGCGATTCGTTGCTCTCCGCTCTCGTAGGTCTGCCACAGCTCGTGGTCCGGCGACGTCTCGGAGTCGATAGAGAGCGACGCCATGGACTCGCGGACGACGTCGCTGACGGACGCTGGTTCGAGAGTGCCCTCGTCGGTCGCCAGGAAGACGGCGGCGGCGTTCTGGTCTAGCACCCGCGTCGCAAAGCGCACGGTTAAGTCGGCGACCGTCTCGGGCTGGTCGGCCTCGATGAACTGCCTGGTGGCGGCCTGCAGCGCCTCCAGCCGGTCCTGGCGTCGCTGCTGACCGGTGACCTCCCGCAAGACGACCAGCCGACCGCGAACGCCATCGTGCTGGTCCGTGATGGGGCTGGTCTGGGGGTCGTAGTACGACAGCGGGTCACCCACCGCGAACACCTCGTCGCGCTCGACGTCGTCGAGCAGCCCCTCGCGGACCGACTCGACGGGGCGACTCCCCGGGTCGTCGGTCCCCAGCAGCGACGCCGCGGCCGCGTTGTAATCGATGATGCGGTCCTCGGTGTCGAGCGCGAGCACGGGGTCTGGAAGCTCGTCGACGAGCAGGTCGCCGGCAAGCGGGGTGACCGAGACGAAGTCGTACCGCAACAGTGCGACGCTCACGAGAACGCCGTTGAGCGCGAACGTCAGCGGCGTGACGTCGATGCCGGGATGGGGCGTCGCCCCGAGGACGAACAGGCCGTGGACGCCGGCGGTCAACAGCCCCGCCGTGAGGATGACGAACGTCTGCTTGCGGTAGAGGTTCCGCGACCGGAGCAGGAACTCCCCGAACAGGGCGTAGCCAGCGGCGATAAAGCCGACCTGGAGGACTATCTGGGCCACGTACACCAGGCCCGCTGTGCCGACGAACAGGGTCAGGCCGGCTTCGGTGACCGGCATCACCTCGGCTGTCACCAGCCCGTGGAGCGGGTTCGAAAGCGCCAGCAGGCCATACAGCGACGGGGCCAGCAACACCCCCGAGAGCCGGGCTGGCGTGAGCCACCCGTCCCGGCCTGTGTACGTGAGCGCGAACACGACCCACAGACCGACGATGAGCCCCGAGATAAGTCGCGTCAACAGGAACACCACCGTCGCGACCCCCGGGTCCGCTGTGGTGAGCCAGGCGATGTTGAGCAGACACCAGCCGACGGCGGCGACCATCAGCCAGGCGAACGGGACCGTCCCCGGCATGGACCGGTCCCGCCACGCCCCCGCCGCCAGGACCCCGCTGACGAGCGCACCCGCTGCGCTCCCGGCGACGAGTATGCCCGTAACATCGGCGTACATACTTCTACTGTCAGAATTCGTCTCTCGGATTTATGCGTTTGGCCCGTGTTCTCAATCCTGAGAGCGCCCTCGCCGACCCGCTACCTTTTTGCCCACCCTGCGAAAATCCGCAGGCATGCTAACCGTCCGGGCACCGGCTACCAGCGCGAACCTCGGCAGCGGCTTCGACGTCTTCGGCGTCGCGCTGGAGCGCCCGGCCGACGTCGTCCGCGTCTCGAAGGCCGACCGGACGACCATCGAGGTGACCGGCGCGGGCAGCCAGTTCATCCCCGAAGACCCCGACAAGAACACCGTCGGGGCCGTCGCAGAGGCACTCGAAGCGCCCGCCCATATCCAGATAGACAAGGGCGTGCGCCCGGCGTCGGGACTGGGCTCGTCTGCGGCCAGCGCCGCCGCCGCGGCCGTCGGGCTGAACGAACTCTACGACCGCGGCTACACCCGCGAGGAGCTGGTCCCCATCGCCGCCAAGGGCGAGGCCGTCGTCTCCGGCGACGCCCACGACGACAACGTCGCACCCTCCATCCTTGGTGGGTTCACCATCGCCACGGAGTCGGGTGTCCGGCAGGTCGACGCCTCGATTCCGCTGGTCGCCTGTCTCCCCGACATCGTCGTCTCGACGCGGGACGCCCGCCGCGTCGTCCCCGAACACGCCCGCGTCGACCAGCTCGTCGAGACGGTCGGCAACGCCGCGACGCTCACGACTGGGATGCACCGCGACGACCCCGGACTCGTCGGCGAAGGGATGCACGACACGGTGGTGACGCCGGCGCGCGCGAAACTCATCGACGGCTACGAGTCGGTTCGCGAGGCCGCACTGGAGGCGGGCGCGACTGGGGTGACGATTTCGGGGGCCGGGCCCACAGTCATCGCCGCGTGTTACGAGGGCTCCCAGCGCGCGATTGCGAGTGCCATGCTCGACACCTTCGGCGAACACGGCGTGGACGCGCGTGCCTACCAGAGCCGTATCGGCCGCGGTGCGCAGATTTTCTGAGACCGTCAGGCGCTGTCGACGACCGCTTCGAGCCGACTGTCCCCGTTGGGCAGGGGCGGTCCGTGACCGGGGCAGGCGTACCCGAAGCCGTCGATCCGGTCGAGGACCCGCTCGATACTCTCGGCGACCCGGGACTGGTCGTAACTCGTCAGCCGGCCTGCGGGACGAAGTCTGTCCCCGGCCGTGTACACGAGGTCGCCCAGAAAGGCGGCGTCGACGTCTTCGTGGACGTAGACGGTGTGTCCCGGGGTGTGACCCGGCGTATGGTGGGCGCTGAACCCACCGATGTGGTCGGTGTTCTGGATGGGTTTGATGGGGAGGTCAGGGAGGGTGAGCTGCCGGTAGTACAGCCGGTGGAGGGCCTCCAGGCCAGTTCGAGCCGTCCACGGCGGAAGCGCGTCGCCGGCGACGTAGGGTTGGTCGGCACGGTGGACGAACACCGGGCAGTCGAGCGTCGGTGTGAGCCGCCCCAGCGTGCCGACGTGGTCGGCATCGTAATGAGTGACCAGTACGCGGTCGACCTCGTCGAGGCCGAAGCCGGCGTCCGCGAGTCCGGCCCGGACCGTCGACTCGTCACCTGGCCACCCGGCATCGACGAGTGTACACTCACCCTGGTGGGCAACGAGGTAGACGTTGGGCCGGTCACGCGTCCGGCAGTCGATGTGCCAGAGCCCATCCCGTAGCCGTGTCGCCATGGATTAATTTCGGACTTGGTGTGATAAAATAGCTCCGAATACGTCCAGAAAATTAGCACAGTGGGTCGGCTATCCGCGAGATTGCTATCCGCCCTGGACGAACTCGTTGCGCGTCTCGACCAGCACTTCCTCCGCGTGGCCGTCGGGGTCGTAGCGGTCGGGGTCGTAGACTCGTTTGACCTCGCCGTCGGCCAGCACGAACGTATACCGGTCGACGCGCCCACTGGTCGTGTCCAGGCCGAAGGCCTCGCCAATCGTCCCGTCGGGGTCGGCAAGCAGGTCGTAGAGGACGCCCATCTCCTCGGCGAACTCGTCGTGGCTCTCGACGGAGTCCATCGAGACGCCGTAGACGGCGATGCCGCCCTCGCGGAACTTCGGCATCGTCTCCTGGAAGTCCCTGGCCTCGATGGTACAGCCCTCGGTGAAATCTTCGGGATAGAAGTAGACGACGGTGGGCTCGTCGAAATCCGGGGTGACCGTCTCGCCGTACTGGTTCTGCGCGCTTATCTCCGGGGCCGGGTCGCCGGGTTCGAGCATACCGGGTGGACGGCACGGCCGGATTTACGAATTTGGGTGGGAATGGACCCTGCCCCAGCCGCCGGTCGGCGGCGTTTGGACAACCCTTTAACGTCGCCGCCGGAAGTCGCGAGTATGTCGCAGCCACGACTCCTGATTCTCGGTCCGCCGGGAGCAGGCAAAGGGACACAGAGCGCGAACATCGCCGACGAGTACGACGTTTCGCATATCACGACCGGCGACGCGCTCCGGGCGAACAAGGATATGGACATCACCGACATGGACACGGAGTACGACACGCCCCGTGAGTACATGGAGGCGGGCGACCTCGTGCCCGACGCCGTCGTCAACGCTATCGTCGACGAGGCGCTCAACTCCGCCGATGGGTTCGTGCTCGACGGCTACCCCCGGAACCTGGAGCAGGCAGAGGAACTGGAGGGGATGACCGACCTCGACGTCATCCTCTCACTGGACGTCTCCCGCGAAGAGCTCGTCGACCGACTCACCGGCCGCCGGGTCTGTGACGACTGTGGCACGAACTACCACGTCGAGTTCAACCAGCCCGAAGACGCGGGCGTCTGTGACGAGTGTGGCGGCGAGCTTATCCAGCGCGACGACGACAACGAGGAGTCCGTGCGCAACCGGCTCGACGTCTTCGACGAGAACACTGCGCCCGTCATCGACCACTACGAGGACCACGACGGCTTCGTCGCCATCGACGGCGAGCAGACCCCCGACGAGGTCTGGACCGACATCGACGAGGCAGTCGCCGCGCACGCAGAATAAACGTTCATAAGTCGTCGCTGCCTTCAGTCCCACAATGGCACGAACCGCGCCGAAAGTAGAGCGACTCGCCGACGACGGTGAAGCGATGACCGACGCGCTCGGCGAGGTGCTGACCGTCGCCGAGGAGCAAGGGACCGTCACCTGGAGCGACGTCAGCGACGACATCACTAGCGGCGAGTGGGGCCGGCTCATCGAGTCCGGCTTGCTGGTCGACGCCGACGGCGAGGGGTTCGTCATCGAGGACCCCGAGGCCGTCCGCGAGGCGCTTGAAGACACCGACGCAGACCCCGAGACAGACGACGACGAGGGGTGGAGCCAGTGGGACAAACTGGCCGCCCTCGGTACTGTGGGGCTGTTCGCCGGCTACTCCATCAACTCCATCCGGGACGCCATCGGCGGGACCATCGACATCGCGCTCGGCCCGCTGGCCGAGTTGCTCCCGTTCTACGTCCTCATCCTCGTGCTGGCCGTCTTCACGGGGGCGACTTCCTCTATCCTGCAGGACCAGATGATGGACATGTCCGGCATGGGCGACCACCAGGAGAAGATGGAGGAGATCAAGGAGCGCCGCAAGAAGGCCAAGGAGCGCGACGACGAGGAGGCGCTCGAACGCATCGAACAGGAGCAGATGGAACTCATGACCGACCAGCTGGGCATGTTCAAACAGCAGTTCCGCCCGATGGTCTGGATTATGCTCATCAACATCCCCGTCTTCCTCTGGATATACTGGATGGTCTTCGGCCCGGGGCTGGCCGTCGAAGCGCCCGTCATCACGCTGCCCATCTTCGGCGAGGTGTCCAGCTGGCGGGACGGGCTCGTCGGCCCGATGCAGGCCTGGATTGTCTGGTACTTCCTGTGCTCGCTGTCCTTTACCCAGGTCATCCGGAAGGCCCTGGACGTCCAGACCACGCCCACCGCTAGCTAAAACAGCGGATACCTGTTTCTTCGTCGCCGCGTTTTCTAACCGCTTCACCGTACGCGAGAACAGCCAGAAAGCCCCCAGTCGCTCGACTGCTGCGGCTCGCTGCGCGCTTCCCTCGCTTCGCTCGGTCCAGTGCTTACGTCGCCTCGAACGTCGAGCGACTGGCCCCTTTCAGTCCCGCCCGTAGCCGGTTGACCAACCGCCTGGGCGGGACTGAAAGGGGCCGAGCTATCAGCGAACCCCGGCGAAGTAAGCACCGAAGGCCGGAGGCCGAGGAGCGCAGCGAGCCGCGGGTCGCGAGGGACCGTAGGTCCCTCGTCTTGGCGAGCGGGCCTGCGGCCCGCGAGCCAAAGCTGATAGCTCGGGGGCTTTCTGGCTGTACTGAACCGTCGCTAGCAAACTGCCAACGACAAGGACTCCAGCGACAGCAAGACACAACGCATTTTATCGGTACACTCGGAGACCCACCATGTTGATTACCGTCTCCGGCCCCGCGGGCAGCGGGAAGAGCACACTCGCCGGGAACCTGGCGGATGCGCTGGACTACGAGCACGTCTCCGGCGGTGATATCTTCCGTGACCTGGCCGAGGACCGCGGGATGACGCCCCTGGAACTGAACAAGGCCGCAGAGGAGGACGACCAGATAGACCGGGACCTCGACCGGCGGCTGCGCGACATCGCCGCCGAGCGCGAGGACCTCGTCCTGGAGTCCCGACTCGCGGGCTGGATGGCCGGCGAGCACGCCGACATGAAGCTCTGGCTCACCGCGCCACTCGATGCCCGCGCCGGCCGTATCGCCGAGCGGGAGGAAAAGTCCGTCGAGCAGGCCCGCACCGAGACCGAGGAGCGAAGCGAGAGCGAGGCCCAGCGCTACGCCGAGTACTACGACATCGACTTCGCGGACCTCTCTATCTACGACCTCGCTATCAACACCGCCCGCTGGGACCCCGAGGGGACCCTGAACATCGCGCTCAACGCCGTCGACGCCTACGACGCGGCCGTCGACGAGGGCAAGACGCCGGTCGAAGGCATCCGCTACGAGTTCTGATGGTCCGCGCCCCGCCCGAGGAGCGACCCGTCCCGGACCTGCTTTCTTTCGGCGTCGTCAACCTCGACAAACCGCCCGGCCCGTCGGCCCACCAGGTCGCGGCGTGGGTCCGCGACGCCACCGGCCAGGACCGCGTCGCCCACGGCGGGACCTTAGACCCCAAGGTCACGGGCTGTCTCCCGATTCTGCTCGGTGACGCCGCCCGCGCCGCGCGCATCTTCGACGACGCCGTCAAGGAGTACGTCGCGGTGCTGGAACTGCACGAGAGCGCCCCGCCGGACTTCGAGTCGGTGGTCGCCCAGTTCGAGGGCGACATCTACCAGAAGCCACCCCGCAAGAGCGCGGTCAAGCGCCAGCTCCGGACCCGCCGGATTCACGACCTCGATGTGCTCGAACAGGCCGACCGTCGCGCCCTGCTTCGCGTGCGGTGTGCCTCGGGCACCTACATCCGGAAGCTCTGTCACGACATCGGGCTGGCGCTTGGCACCGGCGCGCACATGGGCGACCTGCGACGGACGGCCACCGGCCAGTTCGACGACCGCTCACTGGTGTCGATGCACGACCTCGTCGACGCACTGGCCTTCGCCGAGGACGGTGACGAGGGCGAGCTGCGCGAGTTCGTCCAGCCCGCCGAGCGGGCGCTTGACCACCTTCCCCGGCTCGTCGTCGCGCCGAGCGCGGCCGAGGCCATCGCCGACGGCGCGCCGGTGTACGCGCCCGGCGTTATCGATTCGGAGGCGTCTGAGGTCGGTGAAGTGACGCCGACCGAGGGCGAGCTGGTCGGCGTCTTCACGCCCAACGGCGCTGCGGTGGCGCTCGGGACACTGGTCGGGGCCCCCGACGCGGAGTCAGGGACTGTGGCCGACCTGGAGCGAGTGCTGGTGTGACACGCCGCCCCCGAAACGACACCCTTAATTAACGAACCCTCCTCGTCCAAAACGCGGGACCGTGGGGTAGCGGTATCCTCGGCGGATGGGGTCCGTCGGACCTGAGTTCGAATCTCGGCGGTCCCACTGCATTTTCGCGGCGCTCACTTTCGAGCGCCGCGTAAATTCGTGACGAGCGGCGAGATTCGAGCCTGGAAGTCGCAGCCCCGGAACGGCCGAACGGGGCGTGACGCGAGCAGCGCGAGCGTCACGGGAGCGAACGGCGTAGCCGTGAGCAGTGAGGCCGCACGCCCGGAACGTCTTCCTCCGTTCGAATCTCGGCGATCCCACTTTTTGCAACGCGAAAATGGGAGCACGAAGACTCACTTAGCGAGTCTTCGGCGGTCACACTTCATTTTCGCGGCGCTCACGTTCGAGCGCCGCGTACATTCGTAACGAGTTGGCCCCAAAACTCACTTTCAGTCGTCCGAGACAGTCGCCACCCGCTCCGGTTCCTCCCGCGCCTCTGACTCATCCTCTCCCCCCGACACCAGTGCTTCCCGCACTTCCTCGTAGACCTTCTGCGCCCGCTGTCCGAACCACTGCAGTGGCGCCACGGCACTCGGGAGCGGGTCCTCGCTGCGCAGGAACACCGGTCTGGCGTAGCCGAAGGCGGCGAGGAACCGGGCGGCGGCGAGGGGGTGGCCATCCGAAAGCCGTTCGGCGAGCCACTTGATGTCGCCGTAGAGCAGGCGCTGGTGAATCACGTCGTCACGGTACACCGGCGGATTCGTCGGGGTGTGCCCGTCGAGCTGGCAGAGGTGGAGCCACGGGACGTCGACGCCGGAGTCGACGGCCAGCGGGACCGACCCCCAGTAGCGGCCGTTGACTTCGATGAGGTAGTACTCGTCGTCGGGGGTGTGCATGAACTCGACCTGGATGGGGCCGGTCCACTCCAGGGCGTCGACGACCTCGGCGGCGTGGTCGCGCATCCGCGTGTCACGCATCCCGGTGATGACCGTCGAGTTGCCGCCGCTGTGTGGGGTGGTTCTGAGTCGGCGCTCCTGGAACCAGGCCCGGAACTCGCCGTCCTCGGCCACACCGACGGTGGTGGTCGTCTCGCCGGGGACGTACGCCTGGACGAGCGGCGGGACGGCGTCGAGGTGGTCGTTTCTCGCGAGGACGTCGCGGTAGGTCGCGACGAGCTCGCCCGGCCCGTCGGCGTAACTGTCGTCGCCGACGCGGTGGAGGTGGAGCCGCCCCGCCGGGTCGTCGACGTACTTGCTCCGGGATTTGACGACGACGGGATAGGCGAGGTCGTCGGCGAGCCGTTCCACGTCGGCAAGCGAGTCAGGGGCGTGGGTGGCCGGGGTCGGCACCGACAGCGATTCGGCGAGCTCGAAAGTCTGGGCCTTGTCGTAGGCCAGCTTCGCCCGGTCCCAGTCGGGGACGCCGACGGTCGTCCCCGTGGCTTCGAGCCGCGCTTTTCGCTGAGCGACCACCTTGGTCGTCGCGTCGTTCACGGGGATGACGGCGAAGTAGTCGCCCGCCGCGAGGACATCGACCAGCTGGTCGACGAACGCGTCCGGCGCCTCGGCGGGCGGGTGATGAGTGACTGCGCTCTCGGAGTACCGCGAGAGGGCCCCGAGCGAGCGGTCGGTGTCGCTCGCGGCGGTCACGGGGACGCCTCGCTTCCCGAGCGACCGGACCACACAGAGGCCGGCCTGGCTGTCCGCGTCCAGTACGAGTGTCCGATACGCGTCCGGGTCACTGTCGGGCATCATCGGTCTCTCCCCACGGTCGCCCACCGGATTGTTACCGCTGTGCTATCCGGGCGGTCGCCGCCGATGGATCGCGGATTAGGGCGGTCCCGGGCCGGGCGGTTACTCTACTGACACGGTGACCGCAATCCGCAGGTGGGCAATCGCCCCCGCCGAGTCGTAAGTGTGGCCTGTTGCTGGTCTCCGCCGCAACGTCGGCGACGGTGACCGGTGCTTACCAGTGTGACACGACTGGCGAAACCCGCCCTTTCCGGGACTACTCGGCCGGTAGCCTGGCGTTCCCTCGGCACAGGCGAAGCCAACTCCCGGCGGTGGGTGTCGCACGTAGACCGTATCGACGTGCGGCCGACGACGCCGTGCTCACCCGGAGAGTGCCGACGAGAGCGCAGCCCGATGAAAATCGACCGACGCCGCCCGCTCACGCTCCGGATAGCCGGGGTTCGTCACCCCGCCCCGTGAGTCGACGGCGCTGTCGGCGATGGCGACGACGCGATGGACCGGCCGGACGGTCGGGAGCGACCGCACGCGCTCGTAGCCCGCCCGGAACGCCGCCCGCAGCGGCGCCGGGTCGTCGACGTACCAGTCGGCGACGAGATACTCGGCCTTGGCCAGCGCCAGCGCGGGCGGTGCGGCCATCGGGCGCTCCCAGTCGAGGACGGCCGAGACGGTTCCGTCGGCGACGAGCGCGTTACCGGGACGGAGGTCCCACGGGAAGAGTCGCGGGGTCACCCGGTCGACGGTCGCAGCGTCGAGACAGTCCCGCAGTCGGTCCCGCAGGGGGTCGAACGCTACGGGCAATCGTTCGACGGCCCGGCGACCGTACTCGACGAGCCACGTGTCCGACGTATCACCAGTAGCGACGAGGTGTTCCGCACCCGCTGGACCCGATGCTCGGGTCAGTTCGCCACAGCCCTCGAACGCGAACGCCGTGTGTAATTCCCCGAGATACCGGCCGAACTGCCCCGCGATGTCGCCTCGTACGGTCGGCGGACTGTCGGCGAACGTCGTATGCAGGTCCGTCCCCGGCCGGAACTCGCTGATGGCGTAGGCCCGCCCGTCGTGGCTACCAGTCGAAAGCACCGCCGCCACTGGCACGTCGGTTCGGTCACGGACTGCCGACACGAGGGTCGCCTCGGTCCGGACCGCCTCGATGGTCGCCGAGAGCTGGACGACCAGCGGCGAGCGGTCGGCGAACCGAACCACGGCGGTCGGTCGGTGTCCGGCCGCCACAGGTTCCACCCCGACGACCGTCCGCCGGGAGTAGTGTTGGCCGACGATACCGGTGGCCAGCGACTCGTTCATCGGCCGATATCACCGGAGTATCGGGGGGAGGTCGGCGAGCGATTCGAGCACGTACTCCGGGCTATAGGGGTCGGGGCCGTCGCCGTCGTCGAGGTAGGCGGCCGCCAGTCCGGCGTTGTGGGCCCCGGCCACGTCGTAGGAAAGCGAGTCGCCGACGTACAGCGCGCGGTCGGCGGGAACCCCCAGCGAGGCAAGCGTCGACTCGAAGGGTGCGGCGTGGGGCTTCCGGCGGGGCATATCGCCGGCGTAGACGACCGTCTCGACCCGTTCGGTCAGCTCGACCGCACCGACCTTCTCGGCCTGCCGGGACTCGGGCCCGTTCGTGAGGACGGCCGTCGCCGCGGTCTCGCGAGCGGCGTCGAGTGCCTCTTCGGCCGCCCGCCGGAAGGTGACCTGCGTGTTGTCGACGCACTCGACGAACGCATCGGCCAGTGCGATGGCGTCGACCTGGCGGTCGTGCTGGGCGGCCAGTCGGGCGAAGCCGGCGCCGAGATACCCCACCTCGTCGGCGGGGTCCGGCGGGCCGTCAAGGACCGCCCACAGCTCCCCCGGAGCGGCGAAGGGCTCGACGCCGGCCCGTTCGAAGGTCTGCTCGTACAACGTCGCGGTGTCCTGGGTTCGCTCGACCAGCGTTCCATCGAGGTCGAAGATGACGGCGTCGAACGTCACGATACCGTTCCCCAGGGATTCGAGCGACAAAAGCGACGCGCCGTCGGGCTCGCTGGTTCGCTACCACCCGAACTCGAAGCGCTCGGGTTCGGTCGACCTGAGCACCTCCCCGCTGGGATGGAGCGCTACCGCCACAGAGCCGGCCTCGTGGGCGCGGGCGAACGCACGAATCGGCTCGCCGTCGGTGTACGCATCGGGCGCGTCGACGTTGATGCGGTCGGTCATCCCGTCGGTCTGGAGACAGAGCCACCCCGCCAGTGCGAGGGCGACCTTCGGGTCGCTGTCGGTCCGCTCGGGCGCGGCGGCCTCGCGGAGCCGCTCGTGCATTCCCGAGGGAACGACGTAGGTCGTCCCGTCGGGGGCGACGGCGACCTGCCGGGCACGGAGTTCGCCCTCGACCGGCGGGAAGGGAATCACGGACTCAGTCCAGGCTGATGTTGACCGTCTTGGTCTGGGTGTAGTGGTCGACGGCCTCCTGTGCTGTCTCGCGACCCATCCCCGACTTCTTGTAGCCACCGAAGGGCTGGCCGGCCGGGAAGTCGTTGTAGGTGTTGACCCAGATGTTGCCGGCCTCGATGTCCTTGGCACACTGGTGGGCTTTCGTGAGGTCCTCGGTGAGGACGCCGGCGGCCAGGCCGTAGTCGACGTCGTTGGCGAGTTCTATCATCTCGTCGTAGTCACTCCACTCGAACACTTCCTGGACTGGGCCGAAGATTTCCTCCTGGACGGCCTTGCTGTCGTGGTCGATGTTATCGATGAGCGTCGGCGCGACGAAACAGCCATCCGAGAGGGCCTCGTCGTCGGGCTGGCTCCCGCCGGTGACGAAGGCCGCCCCCTCTGCCTCCGCTTTCTCGATGTACTGCATCGTCCGCTCGACCTGCTCGGCGGTGACCTTCGGCCCGAGGTCCGTCGACTCGAGCAGCGGGTCGTCGACGGTGAGGTCGTCGGCCGCCGCGGCGAGTTCGTCGAGAAAGTCGTCTTTGATATCCTCGTGGACGAACAGCCGCGAGCCGGCACAGCAGCACTCGCCGGTGTTGAAGAAGATGGCCGTGATGGTCGTCTGGACCGCCTGCTCCAGATCGGCGTCGGGGAACACGACGAGCGGGCTCTTCCCGCCCAGCTCCAGCGTGATGTCGGTGATGTTGTCGGCGGCGCTTTTCATCACCTCGCTGCCGACCTCGGTCGACCCGGTGAACGCGAGTTTGCGGATGTCCCCGTGGTTCGAGAGGGGCTCGCCGGCGTCTGGTCCGAAGCCGGTGACGACGTTTACCACGCCGTCGGGGATGATATCGCTCGCTTCCTCCATCAGCTTCAGAACGGTCAGGGGTGTCTCCTCGGCGGGTTTGAGGACAACGCAGTTCCCGGCCGAGAGCGCCGGGCCGAGCTTCCAGGCGGCCATCAACAGTGGGAAGTTCCACGGGATAATCTGGCCGACGACCCCGTAGGGCTCCTGAAGGGTCTGGACGTGGCGGCTGTCGTCGGTGTCGACCGTACGCCCCTCGTGAGCGCGGGCGATGCCCGCGAAGTAGCGGAAGTGGTCGATGACGAGGTCCATGTCGATGCGGGCCTCGGTGATGGGCTTGCCGTTGTCCAGTGACTCCAGCCGGGCGAATTCCTCTTTGTTCTCCTCGACGGCGTCTGCGATGCCCTCGAGCATCGCCTGACGCTGGGCCGTCGAGTAGCCGCTGAACACCTCGTCGTAGGCGTCCCAGGCGGCGTCGACGGCCCTGTCGATGTCCTCGGCCTGGCCGGCGGCGACCTCGGCGAGGGTCTCGCCGGTGGTCGGGTCGGTCGTCTCGAAGGTCTCACCCGAGACGCTCGGGACCCACTCGCCGCCGATGTACAGCTGACGGTTCTCGGGAACGACCTCGTTTGCGGCCTGCTCGTGGCGTTGGTTGATAGCGGACTTTCGCTCTGCTGGACTCTGGGATGTGTCGTCGACTGACATGACAGTAAATGATATTGTCGAAACATATATTAAAACTATGTATTTCTTACATTATGTGGGCTCGTTCGTTTATAGCGCCGTCGACGGAATTCGAGTTTGGGACAGAGGTATGCTCGAAAGACGTTATCTGGTAGAGGAGGTAACGACAAAGAGAGGCAGCAGTTAATACTGGATAGTATATATAATTATTGTTCGATAGGTATTATACCACCGGCAAACGTCACTAGCCACTGTCATGCAAGCCGTACTACTGGAGGCGTTCCAGGAGCCGTTGAGCGTACAGGAGGTCGACCGCCCCGACGTGGAGTCCGACGGCGCCATCGCGGAGGTCGTCGGCTGTGGCATCTGTCGCTCGGACTGGCACTGCTGGCAGGGGGACTGGGACTGGTTTGGCTACCGGCCCGACCCGCCACACATCCTGGGCCACGAACCCACTGGTCGCATCGTCGAAGTGGGCGACGACGTCGAGCATCTCGACGAAGGTCAGGAGGTCGCTATCCCCTTCAACTTCGCCTGTGGGTCGTGTGACCTGTGTCGCAACGGACGCGAGAACATCTGTGAGAATCATATCGGGTTGGGGTTCATGAACGAGGCCCCCGGCGCCTTCGCCGAGGAGGTCCACATCCCCAACGCCGACCTGAACGCGGTCCCGCTACCCGAAGATATCGACGCCGAGGCGGCGGCGGGCTGTGGCTGTCGGTTCATGACCTCGTTCCACGCGATGGCCCACCGCGCGCCGGTCAGCGCCGGCGACGACGTGGTCATCCACGGCTGTGGCGGCATCGGCCTCTCGGCGGTCCACATCGCGGACGCGCTGGGGGGTAACGTCATCGGCGTCGACCTGATGGACGAGAAACTCGAGAAGGCCGAGGCGCTGGGCGCTGTCGAGACGGTCAACGCCAGCGAGGTCGACGACCCGGCCGGAGAGGTCCGGGCGATTACGGACGGCGGCGCGGACGTCTCCGCCGACGCGCTCGGAATCGCCACCACCTGCCAGAACGCGGTGAACTCGCTGTGCAAGGGCGGCACCCACGTGCAAATCGGCCTGACGACGAGCGAGGAAGCCGGCTACGTCGAGCTCCCGACCGACGAGTTCGTGGCCAAGGAGATCGATTTCAAGGGCTCACTCGGGCTCCAGCCATCGCGGTACTCGGAGATGCTCGATATGATAGAGTCGAGCAAGCTCGACCCGGAGGCGCTGGTCGAGAAGACCGTCGACATCCACCAGGTCCCCGAGGAACTGGCCGCGATGAGCGAGTACAACACGCTCGGCATCCCGGTCTGTACCGAGTTCAGTAATTGAGGTGACTGCGACCGGGTCGCCACAGTTCCGTCGGCCAGGTCGCCAGTCTGGCTGCGTGATGACAATCGAGGAGAGATACATTTTTTCCGGTCGCTGCCCCACGGTACTGACAGATGCAAGGGGCCCACTGTCTCACCATCGCCGGTGGCAAGGGCGGCTGTGGCAAGACCACGACGGCCGTCAACACCGCGTACGCGCTCGACGACGCCGGTTTCGACGTCGTCGTCGTCGACACCGACCTGGCCATGCCGAACCTGCATACGGTGCTGGGGACGAGTCACGAACCGACCATACACGACGTGCTGGCCGACGTCGAACCGCTCGAGGCCGCTATCGACACGAGCGACGACGTCGCCGCAGTGTACGGTGACCCCTCGCTCGACCGCTACACGGACGCCGACCCGGCCGAGCTAAAGACGGTCTGTAACCGGCTCAAGACGGCCTTCGACGTGGTCGTCCTCGATACGGGTGCGGGCGTCACGCACGCGACGATGGTCCCCTGCGGGCTGGCCGACGACGTGGTGCTGGTGACCACGGCCAAGGAACACGGCGTGGCCGACACCAGCCGGACGAAAGAGATGGCCGAACACGTCGACAGTCACATCCCCGGTGTCGTCGTCACCCGCGCCGACGACGAGACCGGGCGAGAGATCGCCGAGCGTCTCGAAACGTCGCTGCTCGCCGCGGTGCCGGACGAGCCAGACGTGTTCGGGACCGAACCCGTCGTCAGGCACGCGCCTGATTCGGCCGGCGCCGCCGCCTACGGTCGCGTGGCCGACGCGCTCGCCGACGGCATCGACCTCGGCGGCGAGGACTGACCACAGCCGCTATTCGACGACGAGGGCGCCCTTCATGCCGAGGGTCTCGTGTGGCCCACAGTAATAGGTCACCACACCAGTTTCCTCGAACGTCTGCTCGAAGCTAAAGCCCTCTTCCATCGACTGCTCGGACTCGAAGCTGGCGCCCTCCTGGGCGATGACGTTGTGATTGCTCCCCTCGCCGGTCCATTCCCACGTCACTGTCGTCCCGGTCGATATCTTGACTGCGGCGGGGCCGAAGCCGAAGGCCCCATTGTTGCCCTGCGCACCCACGTCGATAGTCACCGAATCGCTGTCCGTCTCGTCGGTCAGCGAGCCGTCGAAGTTCGTGGTCTCGGAGAGATACGACGAGACGGCCTCAGGAACGTCGCTGCCGCTCCCAGTGGCCGTACCGTCACCGTTACCGCTATCGCCGCCGCCCGAACAGCCCGCGACTGCCCCTGCGACTGTCACTGCGCCGATTGCTCGGATAAACGACCGTCGGTCGGGAGTTGCGTTCATTACGGGCGGAGATTGGATACTGATGTATAAACCCCTGTCCGGGATTCTCGGCGGCTGGGAACGTGGTGTCTGGCGAACCGACTCTATGAGTCACGGGCGCACGACGAGGACGCTGATACACAAAGCGCGCTCGCCCATTCTCGGCCACCGGGAACGCGCTCGACCGGATTTATCCGTCCATTCGAAACGTCCACCTGTACAATGGCGAATCCTATCGGTGCACCTGGACGGGGTATCTCGCGACGGGACTTTCTGGCAGCGGCCGGCGCCGCCGGGGCGCTCGTGGGCCTGACTGGCTGTCAGGGCACGTCGGGGGCCGAGCCATCGACGGCGACGCCGACGGCGACACAGCAATCGGGCCAGCAGCCGGAGCTGCCGACCACGTCGCCACCCGAAGTCGTCGACGTCGACGAGCAGGGCGGCTCCGTGACGCTGTCGTCGACGCCCGCTCGGCATCTCGCGCATCCGGGCGAGTCGATGGGCGGCCCCGTCGAATTACCGAAGGTCTGGGCCTTCAGCGCCGACGACGGGGACCCCAGCGTCCCCGGACCGATTCTCCGGACCACCGAAGGCGAGGATATGGAGGTGACCTTCGACAACACCGACGGCCTCCGCCCGCACACGGTTCACTTCCACGCGGTCCGCAAACAGTGGGAAGACGACGGGGTCCCGACGACGACGGGCATCCAGATCAATCCCGGCGAGTCACACACGTACACGATTCCGGCGAACGTCCCCGGCACGCATCTGTACCACTGCCACTACCAGACCCACCGGCACATCGATATGGGGATGTACGGCATCTTCCGGGTCGACCCGGAGGGGTACGAACCGGCCGACAAGGAGTACTTCCTGACGCTCAAGGAGTGGGACTCCCGCCTGAACCGGCAGATGGCCGGGATGGACGCGACCTACGACGTGCGGAACCGCCGGCCGGACACCTTCACGATCAACGGGAAGTCCGCGCCACGGACACTCCACCCGGAGGACGGCTCGCCGCTCATCGTGGACCAGGGCGACACCGTCAGGGTCCACCTCTGTAACAACGGCTACATGGACCACCCGATGCACATCCACAACCACAGGTTCCAGGTCGTCGCCAAGGACGGCGGCATCGTCCCGGAGGTGGCTCGACACGACCAGGACATCGTCAGTGTCCCGCCCGCCGGTCGCCGCACCATCGAGTTCGAGGCCGACGCCGACCCGGGCATCTACCTGGCCCACTGTCACAAAGTCAGCCACGCGATGAACGGGAACAGCTACCCGGGCGGCATGGTGACCGGTGTCGTCTACCGGGACGCGATGGACAGCGACGTGTTCGCGGAACTGATGGACTACGCCGGCTACGAGGGCTGAAAATCAGCGTTCCCTGAGTGCGTTTCCGGGGTCGATTGAGGTTGGCAAGTACTAGTTCCGAGAGCCAGAAAGCCCCCGCGTTCTCGACTCGCGCGGCTCGCTGCGCGCTTCCCTTGCTCACTACGTTCGCTCAGTCCAGTGCTTGTGTCGCCGGGCTTCGTCGAGAACGCGGCCCCTTTCACTCCCACCCATGCCGGCTGGTCAACCGGCTATGGCCGGGGCTTTCTGGCTGTTCACACGCTGGTTCTCTTGACTAACCGCTGCTACCTCACCTAGGCCCACAAACCCTTTTCAGTACCCCTCTCGAAGCGTTCACCGATGTCTCTCGAAGATCATGTCGAGGAACTCGCCTCCGACCTCGACGTAGACAAAGAGGAGGTCAAACGCGACCTGGAGAACCTGGTGAACTACTCGGTGCCGATGGACGAGGCCAAACAGAGCCTCCGCCGGAAGTACGGCGACGGCGGTGGCGGCGGAAGCAGCGGCCCGTCCAGCAAGGCCATCGGCGAGGTCACCACCGACGACTCGAACGTGACCGTCACCGCAGTGGTGCTCACGTCCGGGCGTCGCTCCATCCAGTACAACGGCGAACAACACGTCATCCGTGAGGGCGAACTCGCAGACGAGTCGGGGACCATCTCCTACACCGCGTGGGACGGCTTCGAGGGGGAGCTCGAACCCGGCCAGACCGTGCAGTTCGGCAACGCCGGGGTGAGAGAATGGGACGGCAAGCCCGAACTCAACCTCGGCGACAGCACCGACGCGACCGTCCTTGACGAACGGCTCGATATCGACGCCGAGGTCGGCGGCGAGGCGGACCTCCGTGACCTCGAACCCGGCGACCGCGGCATCACCGTCGAGGTGCAGGTCCTGGAGTGTGAGACCAAGACCATCGACGGCCGCGACGGCGAGACCGAGATTCTCTCCGGGGTCCTGGGCGACCCCACCGGCCGGCTCCCCTTCACCGACTGGGAGCCCCACGACGAAATCGAGGCCGGCGCGTCGGTCCGCATCGAGGAGACGTTCGTCCGTGAGTTCCGCGGCGCGCCGTCGGTCAACGTCTCGGAGTTCTCGACGGTCGAGTCCCTCAGTGAGTCCGTTTCCGTCGCCGAGGACGCCCCGCGGATGGGCGTCGGCGAGGCCGTCGAGAGCGGCGGGCAGTTCGACGTCGAACTCGTGGGCAACGTCATCCAGATACGCGACGGCTCCGGGCTCATCGAGCGCTGTCCCGAGTGTGGCCGCGTCGTCCAGAGTGGGCAGTGTCGCTCCCACGGTGCCGTCGAGGGCGAGGACGACCTGCGGACGAAGGCCATCCTCGACGACGGCACGGCGACCGTGACCGTCATCCTCGACGACGAACTGACCGAGGAGATATACGGCGGTGACCTCGACGACGCTCGCGAACACGCTCGCGACGCGATGGACAAATCCGTCGTCGCCGACCGCATCGCCGAGCGCGTGGTCGGCCGGGAGTACGTCGTCCGCGGTTCGCTGTCGGTCGACGAGTACGGCGCGAACCTGAACGCCAGCGAGTTCGGCGAGTCGACGGCGGACCCGGCCGAGCGTGCGAAAGCCCTGCTCGCGGAGGTCGAACCATGAGCGAGTCCGAGGACAGCGGCCCGGGCCGTCGCGAGGTCGCCCACCGCCTCTTCGCCGCGGAGTTCGACGACGCCGAGTTCTCCTACTCGGAGTCCGACGAAGAGCGCGCCCCGAACTACGTGGTGACGCCGACGGGCGCGCGGGTCAACCGCCTGTTCGTCGTCGGCGTCCTCACCGAGCTAGAGCAGGTCAACGAGGAGGTCCTCAGAGCGCGCATCGTGGACCCGACCGGCCCGTTCGTCGTCTACGCGGGGCAGTACCAGCCGGAGGCACTGGCGTTTCTGGAAGCCGCCACCCCGCCGCTGTTCGTGGCCGTGACGGGCAAGGCCCGTACCTTCGAACCCGAAGACGGCGACCGGGTGTTCACCTCCGTTCGGCCGGAGTCCATAAGCGAGGTCGACGCCGAGACGCGCGACCGCTGGGTCGTCCAGGCGGCCGAGCAGACCGTCGCCCGCGTGGGCCGAATGGCAAGCGCCAAACAGTCCGACCTGTCGGGTGACGCCCTGCAACAGGCGCTGGTCGCGGCCGGCGTCGAAGAGAGCGACGCCGCCGGCGCCACGCTGGCGCTTGACTACTACGACACGACCGGCGACTACCTGCAAGCGGTCCGGGACCTGGCGGTAAACGCCGCCCGCGTCGTCGCGGGCGAGCGCGACGAGGCCGGAACCCTCTCACGTGCCCCCGGCGACGGCACGGACGGTCCGCTGGCGGCTCTGGCGACGATGGAGCTCGAAGCGCCCAGCGACGGTCGCTCGGCCGAGCCGAGCGACGTCGGCGACGAACCCGACGAATCGACGCCTGCGGACTCAGCGGCTCCCGAGTCGACGGCGGATACCGAGGCTGCCGAGTCGGCGACCGATACGGCACCGTCTCCGTCAGCTGCGGCCGACGATACTTCACCTGCCGAGACGACCGATTCGGCGGAAACAGGTGAAGAACCTTCGACGGAAACAACGACCGAAACGACCAGTTCGACCCCCGAAACCGACGAGAGTTCGGAGCCGGCGACGGACACTGAGTCTGCACCGACGGAACCGGAGCCTGCTTCGGCTTCCGATGCTGCCGACGAAGGAAATTCGGGAACGCTGGGTAATTTCGACGGCGGTGGCACGACTGAGTCGACGGGCGAGACTGCAGTAGACGCCGACGCGGCGAGCGACGACGAGGTCGGGGAGTTCGACACCGAGTTCGAACTCGACGAGGACGAGCGCGAGGAGATAGAGGAAGAGTACGGCACTGACTTCCAGAGCGGCACGGAGGTCGACGACGCCGGCGAGGCTGGCATCGAGACGCCCGACCCCGAGGAGCTGGCCGAGGCGGAAGCCGCGGCCGAGGCGGACGGGCCGTCCGACACCGAAGCGGCGACAGAAGACGAGGCGGCGACCGCTGACGAGCCGGCCGCCGAAGCGGAACCGACGACCGCTGAAGCGGCGACGACTGACGAGCCACCGGCCGAGGACGTCGATCTCGAAGACGCGGTGATGGCGGTCATGACCGACCTGAACGAGGGCAGCGGCGCGGACCGCGAGGAAGTCATCACCGAGGTGATGGAGGGCTACAGTGCGGACCGCGACGCCGTCGAAGACGCCATCCAGGACGCGCTGATGGGCGGGCGCTGCTACGAGCCCGACGACGACAAGCTGACGCCCATCTGAACGTCGAGGCGCGCCCCTTTTCTCGCGTGGTCGCCAACGACCCAGCGATGCGTGTCGAACCAGTCCCGGGCGTCCCCGCGGCCACCGTCGACACCGACGGCCAGCGGCTGCTCGCGCTCGCGGACTACCACGCCGGTATCGAGGCCGGGCTGCGCTACGAGGGGGTCGAGCTCCGGTCGGCGGCGAGCGAGCGTCGAGAGCGGCTGCTGGCAGCCCTCGACCGCACCGGTGCCGACCGGCTGGTCGTCGTCGGTGACCTCGGCCACGCCATCGGCTCGCCGTTCGAGACAGAGCGCGAGGAGCTGGAAGCGCTGTTTTCGGCTCTGACTGTCCCAGTTACCCTCGTGAAAGGAAACCACGACGGTGAGCTAGAGCCGGTTCTCGATGACGTCGACACGGACGTGACGATAACGCCGGGCCACGGAACCACCATCGGCGACGTGGGCTTTGCCCACGGCCACACGTGGCCGTCTCCGGCGGTCCTGGAATCGGCCGTCGTCTGTGTAGGCCACGAGCACCCGGTGGTCAAGCTGGAGGACGAGGTCGGCGGCAACCGAAAGGAGCGAGCCTGGCTTCGTGGCCCCCTTGTGCCCGGCTCCTTCGAAGACCACTACGACCAGCCGCTCGACGTGGACGGGGACCTGGTCGTCTTTCCGGCGTTCAACGACCGGTCGGGCGGGACGTGGGTCAACGTCCGGGGCCAGGACTTTCTCGCGCCGTTTCTCCCGGCCGGGGTGGCCGACGCGGAGGCGTTCCTCCTCGACGGGACGCGGCTCGGGGACTATCGGAACGTCTGAGAAGTCGGCCGCTCGGTGGTGCCGACCGGGTTACTCGGCCAGCCCCTCTTCGAGGCGCTGGATGAGCGACTCGTTGCCGAGGAAGGTCGGGGTCCGGCCGTGGACCTCGTCGGGCTCGACGTCGAGCAGCGACTGGTTCCCGTCCGATGAGGCGCCGCCGGCGGCCTCGACGAGGTACGCCAGCGGGCCCGCCTCGAAGTGAATGCGGAGCTTCCCGTCGGGGTACTTGTTGGTCGCGGGGTAGCCAAAGAGGCCGCCGTACTCGAGGACCTGTGCCAGGTCGGCGACCGTCGCGCCCCCGTAGCGGGGCTTGAGTTCGCGGGCGAACTCCTGAGCGAGTTCGTTCATCGCCTCGCTGCGCTGGCTCCACTTCCCGGCCATCCCCAGCACCGTCGGGTCCTGGGGCTGGGTGAAGGTACCCCACCGCTCGCTGTGGCCGTCTCGGAGGAGGTACTCCTGGACTATATCACGGTCCTCACGGGCCACCGTCAGCGTAGTATAGGGGCCATACAGCACCATCATCGAGGCGACGAGGTTGCGCCCGCTCGCGGGTAACTCGCTGTCGTAGACGCCGACGATGGTCCCCACGGAGTTGTTCGAGGCCAGGTTCGAGGAGCCATCGAGCGGGTCGATAGCGATGGTGTACCCGTCGCCGAGGTCTTCGATTCCCTCTCGCTCCTCGCTCGCGTAGCCACCGACGCCCTCGATGCCTGACAGTGAGTCGAAAAAGAGGTCGTCGGCCCAGACGTCGCCGCCGACCTGGGACTCGCCACTGGGGTTCTCGCCCGCGGCCCGGTGGGCGTAGTTCGCGAGGTTGCTGCTGACGTAGTGTGCCGTGTCCTTTACTTCGCGTTCGATCTCGTCGAGGGTATTCATCTGTCTCCCTCCACTCGGTCTGGTTGGTCGTACATGATAGTTCTACATCGTGTCGGGGAGACCTTAAGCCTACACGTGCGGCTTCGGGGTGAGGGCCTCGAAGGGCTGGTCGGCGAGCCACTCACAGAGTTTACAGAGATTGGCAAGTGCCGCCTCGAACAGTTCCTCGCCGACGGCGGCGGAGGCGTCTGTCTGGTCCCCGAGGACGCCGTTGTCGGTGTTGTCGATGGCGTCGTAGAAGGTGGTGGCGCCGTACTGACGCCCGGTGTCTTCGTCGAACTCGACGAGCCCGCCGTCGCGGGCGTCTTCGATGCGGTCCTCGTGGACCAGGTCCCCCGCGAGGTGCTGGATGAGCGAGGTCTCCTTGGGACCGCCGTGGGGACCGGGCGTCTCGAAGACGTCCTCGATTCGCTCGGTGATGGACTCGTCCCACATCCACTCGATTGCGTACATCGTCCCGTCGTCACGGACGCGCCGGCCCACCTCACGGAGGTGCTCGACGTTGCCGCCGTGGGCGTTGACGAAGATGACGCGGTCGATACCGTGGTACGCGAGGTTGCGAGTGAGGCTCTCGACGTAGTCCCGGAACGCCGGGCCGTCGACCCACATCGTCCCGTGGAACTGCCGATGGTGGGGGCTGACGCCGACGTTGATAGTGGGGGTACAGAGATAGCCAGTCTCCGCGGCCGCGGCGCGGGCAAAGGACTCCGCGATGATGTGGTCCGTGCCCTCGGGCAGGTGGGGACCGTGCTGTTCTGTCGAGCCCAGGGGGACCAGTGCGAGCGACTCGGCTTCGAAGTACGACTCGAGGTCGGGCCAGGCCTCGTCAGCGAGGTACATGGCATTGCTCGGTCGAGCAGCCCCTTCAACGTTGATACCACAGCACCGGTACGAACACAAAACATTTGTTGGACTCTCTTGATACTGAATCGACAGATGCCCCCCAGACGCCGGATTGCGACCGCGATTCTCGCCGTCGGACTGCTCTGCTTGCCGGCCCCGCTGTACCTGCCCTACGGGCTCGCCATGGTCAGCCCGGAGACGACAGATGCGCCCTATCACGGCCCGGAAGTGGCCGTCGACGACCCGAGCTCGAACGATATCCGGCTCGACGGGACCCCGACCCGTGACCAGCGGGTTCTCCTTCGAGTCGAGGAGCTCGGGTTCGGATACGATGACCCGGACGGGACCCGGGCGGTGCTGACGCGCGCGGCACGCAACGGCACGGCCACGACGGCGGACCCAACGGTGCGTTCGGACCTCCGCCGCCTCGACTGGAAACACGAGTTCGTGAGCTGGGACCGCCCACCGGCTTCGCCGGCAGTGCGGACCGACGTTCGTCCGCGTACCCCGGCGCCGCCGGGGAGCGCCGGTGATGGGACCCAGCGCTACGCGCTCTCGGTGCGGAACAACGGGTCGACGGTGACACTGACGGAGGCGTCCGCGTTTCAGGTGTTCGACGCCACCGTCGGTGGTCGGGTGGTCGCGTACGACTCGCTCCGCCCGGAGACCCGGCGGGCCGTCGACGCCATCGTCGCGAACACGACCGACGGCCGCGGGGAGTATCACCCGCGGGCGGACAGCCCCGTCGTCGACCGGGCACCACTGCTCGTCGAGAAGAACGGGACGGTGTACAACGTCTACCGCGACGACGGGACGTACATCGGTGGCGGGTTCGCGCGCTTCCTGCTGGGGGGTGGCGTCGCTGTCGTCGGTCTCATCCTCGTCGCCATCGGCCTCGTGGGTCGGCACTTCTCCGGACGTACCTGATACTGGTGGCTGTACAAACTGACGGAATTCGACACCCCGAGGTGTCGAATATCGGTCCGAACGTACAGCCACCAGTATGAGAGGTCGGCCCAACCTGATGAGCCGCGCGGTCAGTCCGACTCGTCGGCCGGCCGGAGGTGTTCTTTCCCCCAGACCGCCATCTCGGTGATGACCGGTTCCAGGGACGCTCCGCGCTCGGTCAGCGAGTACTGGACCCGAAATGGCTGTTCGTTGACGACGTCCCGATTCACCAGCCCGTGGTCCTGGAGGTCTTCGAGACTGTCCGAGAGTACCTTCGAAGAGATGCCGTCGACGTTCTCTTTGAGCTCGTTGAACCCCGAGGGACCGTTCTCCAGCAATCGGTGGACGATGACGGGGTGCCACTTCTTCCCGATGAGTGTCGCCGTCGTCGTGATGGGACACCACTCCTCGCCCGCACACCAGACCGCCAGCGGTTCGCTCGTGTCCTCGCTCATACCCGACTGTTGGCCGGCCAGCCACTAATAGTTACGTCCCGTAAGCGGGTTACCTAGCGTTATCTTCGTCATCCACGGCGCGGGATGCCGTCCGTCACGCTCCGGTGGCGGGGCTAACCCAGGGGTAACTCAACAGTTAGGTGACAGGCGACCCACGTCCCGGTATGAGTGACCCGTTCGTGGTCGTCGGCGGCGACGCTGCCGGCCTCAGCGCTGCGAGCAAGTACACGCGCGAGAACCCCGACAGCGACGTCGTCGTCTTCGAGAAGGGGCGGTGGGTGTCCTACGCCCACTGCGGGACGCCTTACTACGTCAAAGGCGAGGTCGAGCGGCTCACCGACCTGCTGTCGCTCTCGCCCGAGGAAGCGGCCGAGCGGGGCATCGACCTCCGGCGTGAACACGAGGTCGTCGCCGTCGACACCGACGCCGAGACCGTGACCGTCGAGGGCGGTGGCGAGCGTTTCGAGCAACCCTACGGCGACCTGCTGGTGGCTACCGGCGCCCACGCCATCACTGACCCCATCGATGGCTACCACCGCGATATGGCCTTCACGATGCACGGGCTGGACTCGGCGGCGGCCATCAGAGCCGCGCTGGCCGACCCGGACGAGCCCGCGGTCGACACGAGCATCGAGTACGTGGACGCCGAGCTCGTCGACCACTACGCGGCGATAGCGCCGCCCGAGCGGGTGGCCATCGTCGGCGGCGGCTACGTCGGCGTCGAGATGGCAGAGGCGTTCCGCGCCCACGGACTGGAGACCCACGTCTTCCAGCGGGGTCCGCATCTCCTCTCGCCCTTCGGCGACTCGGTGTGTGAGCGGGTGGCCGACCACCTCCGCGAGCAGGGCGTCGAACTCCATCTGAACTGCAGCGTCGAGGAACTCGCCGGGGGCGACCGCGTCGAGGCGGTGGTCCACGAGAACGGCCGCGTCGACGTCGACCTTGCCCTCGTGGGTATCGGTGTCGCGCCGAACTCGCAACTGCTCGCCGACACGCCGGTCGAGCTGGGCGAGTCGGGGGCCGTCGCTGTCGACGAGTACGGCCGGACGAACGTCGAGAACGTCTACGCCGCCGGGGACTGCGCCGAGGACGACCACACTGTCACCGGCGAGCCCGCCTGGGTCCCCCTCGGACTCACGGCCAATCGCGCGGGCCGGGCTATCGGCCAGACCGTCGCCGGGGACCCGGAGCCAGTCGGTGACGTGGCCGGCACCGCCGTGGTCAAAGCGTTCGAGCTGGAGGCCGGTCGGGTCGGTATCATCGACCACGACGACGCGCGTGCGGCCGGCTTCGACCCGGTGACGAAGACCATTACCGCCGGCTCGCGGTCGGGCTACTACCCCGGCAACGAGCCGACCACGGTGAGCCTGACCGCCGACCGTGAGAGTGGACGCGTCATCGGTGGCTCCATCGTCGGGAAGGACCGTGCGGCCATCCGCATCGACACGCTGGCGACGGCGCTGGACTCGGACCTGACCGTCGCGGAGCTCGAACGCCTCGACCTGGCCTACGCCCCACCGTTCAGCCCGGTGTGGGACCCGATTCTCGTCGCGGCGAAGGTGCTGCGGGGCGAACTCGAGTAACTCTCACCACGCCGCTTCCAGCACGCCCACGATATCCTCTCGGGTCGGCTCCAGTTCCGGCGGCGCGTTCGTCATGAACGCGTCCGCGAGGACGGCCTCGGCCACGGCGGGGAACGCCTCGCGGTCCGGCCCGTCCACGTCACGGAGTCTCGTCGGGAGTCCCAGCCCGGCAGCGATGTCGGCGACACGCTCGACCACTGCACCCGCCGGGTCGGCAGCGTCGGTGACGCCCAGCGCCCCCGCGAGCAGGTCCCGGTGGCCGTCGACGGCCTCGAAGAGGTACGCCAGCGCGTGGGGCGCGACGATTGCGTGGGCGGCGCCCTGCTGGACGTCGTACGTGCGTGTAAGACCGTGACCGAGGGCGTGAATCAGCGAGAGGGTCGTCCCGTCCGGTCTGGAGATGCCGTACTGGACCAGGAGGATGCCCTGCGTGAGTCGCTGGAACGTCGTCTCGTCGGCCTCGCCCGCGCCCAGTGTCTCCAGGCCGTCGGCCAGCAACCCCAGCCCGCGCGTCGCGGTCGCATCGGTGACCGGCGTGCGGTTCCGGGCGTACAGCGTCTCGATGCCTTTGTCGAAGCCGTTCATCGCAGAGCCCGCGAGCACCGCTCGTGGGGTCGTCGCTACCAGTTCCGGGTCGTAGCAGGCGGCCGCGGGCATCAGCCTGGAGTCGCTGACGGCGCCGCTTGCGGGTTCTTCGACGGGGCAGGTCGCCGGGTCGGCGGTGACGCCGGCCACCTGCGAGAGGTCGGCGCCGGCAAGCGTCGTCGGTACCGTGATAACCGGCGGGACGCCCGACTCGGGTACCGAGAGGGTCCCGCGCTCGACCAGTTCGGCGCCGACGGCCGCGGGGTCGCGGTCGGTACCCGCGAGCACCGACAGCACCGTCGCCACGTCGAGGCTGCTGCCGCCGCCGACGGCGACGAGACAGTCCACGTCGGCCTCATGATACTGTGTCAGTGCCTCGTAGGCCGTGCCGAGGCGCTTCTTCGGGGTGGTTCCGGCGAAGACGCCGGCCAGCCGTTCGTCGAGGCCCGCGCGCACGGGCTCTATCACCGCCGGGGTCTCGCCCACAGTCGCGCCGGTGACCACCAGCGCGCGCTCACAGCCAAGCGCCGTCACCTCGCTGGCCAGCTGCGAGACGCACTGTGGCCCGTATCTGACGGTGGCAGGGTCGTACTCGAAGCGGAACGGCTCGGCGAGTGACTCGGCCATCGCTCAGCCCTCCGCGACGGTCTCGGCGACGCGAGATGCAGACGGTTCTGGTGTCATTGCCCACCGTAGGTGACCGGCCCTTGAGTGACTTTCTGCGAGCTACCCCTCGAACCCCTCGATGCCCGCGGCGAGGTCGTCCAGCTCTCCCAGCAGCCTCCGCAACCGCTCGACACTTTCCTTCTCGGTCCGGTCCCGATTCGCGAGCACGCGGACGCGCTCGGTTCCCAGCGGGACGAACTCGAGGCCGAGTGTCGCGGCCGTCGCACCCAGGGACAGGCCGGCGTCGGCCTCGCCGGCCGCGACCTTGCGGGCGGGACTTTCGGTGGCCTCGGCTGTCAGCTCGTAGCCGTCGATAGCGTCGGTCACCGCCGCCACCGATGCCCCGCGGTCGTCGGCCACTCGCTCCAGCTCGGCGTCGAAGCTGCGACGCAGGCCCGACCCGCCGTCCCGGTTGACGAACCGATAGTCGCCGTCGACCAGGGTTGCGAGGTCCGCAACGTCGCTGTCGGGCGCGACGGCGAGTCCCCACTCACGTGTCCAGCCGCCCAGCTCCTCGCCCGGTTCCTCCTCCGCCGTCGGCCCGGCGACGACGGCCACGTCCGGCACGCCATCGCGGAGGCGTCGCAGGCCGTCTGCGGTCCCGGTGGGCAGGTAGCGGGGTGCCTCGATTCGGTCCAGCAGCCGGTTCCACAGTGGGTCGTCCTCGCCCACGCCGAACAGCGCCGGAACGCGCACGTCCGGGGAGAACAGCGTCACCTCGACCGTCCGGCCGGCCGGGAGCACCTCGGTGTCGGGCTGGACGGCGACGGTGCCGTCCGCGTCGACCAGACTCGTCGTCGCACCGCTGCCCTTGTCGACGGGGTAGACGAGCGTCGCGCCCTCACCGTCGTCGACCAGGCCGACGGGCATGTACCGTAACCGCCCCTCGGAGTACCGCTCGTCGACCGCCATCTCGCCCGCGACCGTCGCCGTTCTGGGTTCGGGCAGGCCCGCTGCGTCGCGAATCACGGGCGCGACGAACGTCCGGAAGATTGTCAGGGCCGACACGGGGTAGCCGGGCAGGCCGACGTAGGCCGACTCGCCGATAGTGCCGACGAGCATCGGCTTGCCGGGCTTGACCGCGACGCCGTGCAGGCGCAGGTCCCCTCGCTCCTCGATGACCCGGTAGATGACGTCGACGGCACTGGCGCTGGTCGAGCCCGAGGAGAGTACGAGGTCACACTCGTCTGCGGCCTCGTGGAGTAGTTCCTCCATCGCCTCGAAATCGTCGCCTGCGTGGGGGTAGAGCACTGGTTCGCCGCCGGCATCCTCGACACCTGCGGCGATGGTGTCGCTGTTGACGTCGTATATCTGGCCCGCCGCGCTGTCGAGTTCGTCGCCGGGCCGGACCAGTTCGTCCCCAGTCGAGACGATGCCTACGCGCGGGCGAGACTGGACTTCGACCTCGTCGACGCCCAGAGCGGCCAGCAGCCCGATTTCACGGGGTGTCAGATGAGTGCCGGGCCCGAGCGCCCGCGCGCCGGCCGCGATGTCAGCGCCGGCCAGCATGACGTGCTCGCCCGGCGTGACCGCGGTGCGTATCTCGACGCCGTCGTCGGTCTCGGTGGTTCGCTCGACCATCACGACGGCGTCGGCGCCGTCGGGCATCACCGCGCCGGTCGATATCTCGGCGGCGGTCCCCGCATCGACGGTCACGTCGGGTTCCTCGCCGGCGTGAACCGTCCCGGCCAGTTCGAGTGTCTCGGGCGTGGCCTCGCCCGCGCCGAACGTGTCCCGGGCCCGGACCGCGTAGCCGTCCATGCTCGCGCGGTCGAACCCCGGGACGTCGAGCGTGGCGTCGACGCGCTCGGCCAGCACCCGGTCACGGGCGTCGGCCAGCGGGACCGCCTCCGTCCCGGGGTCGATATCGAGCCCCTCGACGACGGCGCGCGCTTCTTCGGGGGTGGCGAGGTCGCGGAACTCCCGTCGGTCGCTCATGCACACCCCTCCCACTCCTCGACCGCGACGGTCGCGCCCTCGGCGTACCCCTCCCGTTCCTCGGGGACGACGACCCAGCCGTCCGCCAGTGCCACGCTGGAGAGGACGCCGGCCCCTTTCGTCCGGGTCGGCGTGGCCGTTGCGCTCCCCTCGTCATCTACGTCCAGAGTCACCCGTGCGAACGTCCGAACGCCGGGCTCGCTGGGAATCTTCCGTTCCAGGTGGGCCTCGGTCGTCGGAAGCCCCGGCTGCTGGCGGTGCCCGGCCGCGGCGACCGACGGTCTGAGGAACTGGACGGCGTTGACGATACAGGCGACTGGGTAGCCCGGGAGCATCAATACGGGCGTGCCCTCGACGGCACCCAGCGCGACGGGGTGGCCGGGCTTGAGCGCGACACCGTGGACGAACACCTCGCCCAGCTCCGCCACGACCGTCGGGACGATGTCGCGCTCTCCCACCGAGGAGCCGCCGGTCGTCACGACGATATCGTGGTCGAGGTCGCGCTCGATGGCCGCCCGGAGTTCGTCGGCGTCGTCAGTGACGACGTCCCGGTAGGTCGCCTCGCCGCCCCACCGCTCGACGTACTGAGTGACTGTCTGCCCGTTCGTCTCGATGATTTCGCCGGGGTCGGGGTCTGCCTGGACGAGTTCCTCGCCCGTCGGGACGACGCTCACGTGCGGACGCTCGTACACCTCGATGGTCTCCAGTCCGACGGCTTTCAGCAGGCCCAGGTCCGAGGGTCTGAGCCGGTGGCCAGGCTCGAACAGGTCCTGTCCCTCGGCTACGTCCTCGCCCACAGGGCCGACGTTGCCGCCCTCGGGAACCGCCTCGAACACCGCGAGCTCGTCGCCGGTCCGCTCGGTCGCCTCGACCATCACGACGGCGTCGGCACCGTCGGGGAGTTCGCTCCCGGTGTGGACCCGGGCCGCGGTCCCGCTCCGGACGGTGTCTCCGATACGCAGCGAGGCCGGCGACCGCTCGCTCGCGCCGAAGGTGTCCCTCGCCCGGACCGCGTAGCCGTCCATCGCCGCTCGCTCGTAGTGGGGGACCGGGCGGTCGGCGGTGACGGCCGTCGCTACCACCCTGTCGTCGGCTTCCCGAAGCTCTACCCGTTCGGTCCGCTCCGTCGGTGTCACCGCTTCCAGCAACCGCTCTCTGGCCGCCGCCGTCCGGGTAAACTCCTCGAACCCGGCCCGGTTGTCGTTCATAGCTGCGTCGTCGGCCCGGGCGGACAAAAAGCCCGGTAGCCGTAACAGGCTTCGCCACGAAGTGGGGGTATGACGCTGCGCTGTCGACGCTGCGGCGAGCCGCTCGTCACCGGCCTCATCGCGACCCAGCGGCGCCACTGCTGTCTCAACGACACGCCCATCGCGGGCGCGTGCCCGAACCACGGCCCGGTCGGTTCTCACGACGCGGTAGACAACTGACCGCGTCAGTGGTCACGGCGCCGTCGCAGCTTGGCTCGCGCGCGAACAATCACGCTACCCGAGCGTGAGCCACCACCACGCCGCCGTGCTCGCGCCCGCGTGGAGGACCATCGCGCTCACCGCGGGGAACGGGGAGCGCTGGCGGGTGAGCACGACGCCACCCCACACCAGCGACGGCAGCGCGAGCGCCTGGGCCGCGACGACTGGGACCGGCAGCACCCGCCCGGCGAGCCCGATGGTCAGGAGGACCGCGACGCCCGCGAGCAGCCAGTACGCCCGCCTGAGTCGGGGTGCCGACCACCGGACAGCAAGTGTCCGCTTCCCGACCGCGGCGTCGGCCTCGCGGTCGGGCCAGTGGGTCGAAAGCAGATTACAGCCGACCAGCACGGTAAACGGTACCACCGCAAGCACCGTCGTCGCGCTGACGCGCCCGACGACTGCGACGCCGTACAGCGGGAGCAGCGTCCCGCCGAGGGCAGCGTTAGTCAGTTCGCCAACGCCACGGCGGATGAGCGCCGCCGGCGGGAGCGAGTACGCCAGTCCCGCGACGGCGGTGCTACCAAGGAGTGCGAGTGCGGCCACGGACAGCAGCCCGGACCACCAGCTGGCGACGGCGCCACCGATACCGACCAGTGTCGCGACGCCAGCAGCCCGCGCGAGTAACTCCCGTCGGACACCGGTCCGCTCTACGGCGCCGCTCCCGCCGGAGAAGGGCGTCCGCTCGGTCAGGCGGTCGGTCTCGACGTCCGCGTACTCGTTCGCGTAGTGGACGCCCAGCGCTACGGGGAGCAGGGCGGCGCCGCCGACCGCGACTGCCGGCCACGACACAGCGGAGGTCGTCAGTGCCCGTGCCATGCCGACCCCGTGCGCGTAGACGAGCGCGATGAGCGCGACCTGGCTCGGGCGCGCGGCCAGCCACAGCGCCCGGAGCTGTCGCCCCAAGATGGCAGTTCTCATGGCCGGTGTCCAATTATCGTCGTTCGGACGGCTCTCGTGTCCATTCTGTTCGATTTCGGTGAGACAGTACGACAACTACACCGATATATATTGGTAACAAGTGGCAAGATAATACTATAACCCTTCGTCTTCTAGGCGATACTATCCATGAAGAAGCAAGAGCTCATTCATCTTCACAGCCTTCTCGCACAGGTACAGCACCATTACGAAGCCGACACAGGGAGCGACGTCGAACACGACGAGTACGCAGATCTCGGTGTCAAGCCGACATCGATTCACAAGTCGAAGACAGACCACAAAGCCGCTGTCTTTGCGCTTGCGGACGGTCTCACCGACGACATGGTCGCCGAGAGCGAGGAACCGCTGACGCTCGCCGCCGACTGAACTTCTCTCGGCCCTGGCCGTGCCATCACGCCCGACAGCCCCTGGCTTCGCATCACTTTGGCCCCCTGACCACAGTGACGCCGTCGAGCGGCCTCCTGACGCCGTCGGGCGGTGCCGTGTGGTACGCGCTATCGCAACTCTCAAATCACTTATACACAGTGGGCGCCTACTACCGGTGTGAGTGAAGATACAGGGCGGCGGAATCTCCGCATGCCAAACAGCGATCAGTTGTTCGCAGTCGTAACGGAACACCTCGGTGGGAACCACGTCCGTCTCCAGTGTGAGGACGGCGAGACCCGCATGGGCCGAATCCCTGGCCGGATGAAGTTCCGGACCTGGATTAACGAGGAAGACATCGTCCTCGCGGAGCCGTGGGACTGGCAAGACGAGAAAGCCAACGTCGAGTGGCGCTACGACGGCCAGGACGCCGACCAGCTTCGTGCCGAAGGCCACCTCGATTCGCTGACTGCCTGAAGTACCTTTTCTGCAGCGTGTGCGACGGACGCGAGTCGTTTTTTCGATGAGTGATACGGCAGCTACTCCCGAGTCTCCCCGGCCTGCCCGCCCTGCGCGGGAGCACTATTGTCGCTCAATAGCTCCAGTCGCCAGCTGGCTCCGAGCGCTCCGCCGACCTCTTGTCTAATCGTGCTGACTACTAATCGTGATATAACGCCGCAGTCTTGCGATTTGGTGTGTGACGGGCTCACGTCACGTGTGCGCCGTGTGGGGCCGACACAGGGCGACTGCGAGACGAGTCATTTATGTATACCCCTCCCATCGGATATGATGCGAAGGTCGCCCCGGGCAGCGTGCTCGGGTCGACGGTCTGACGACGCCCTCTGGGCGTCGTTGGATGTTCGCTCAGAGCGCATGGCCGTCTTCCGACGGCTTCCGCTCGCACCATGAGGATTCCACCCCTGCGGTCCGCCGTCAAGATGGAATCTGATGTGAGCCCACGGACCCATGCAGTAGTTAACATCGATATAGGAATCGATGTGTGAGGCTACCAGCTGTATTGTACAGCAGGTAGTGTTAGCTTCCGACGGAGTGCAACCACTTCCGCCGCTGATGTATATCAGCACATTCCGGTTGATCCTGCCGGAGGCCATTGCTATCGGAGTCCGATTTAGCCATGCTAGTCGCGCGGGTTTAGACCCGCGGCATATAGCTCAGTAACACGTGGCCAAACTACCCTACAGACCGCGATAACCTCGGGAAACTGAGGCCAATAGCGGATATCACTCTCACGCTGGAGTGCCGAGAGTGAGAAACGTTCCGGCGCTGTAGGATGTGGCTGCGGCCGATTAGGTAGATGGTGGGGTAACGGCCCACCATGCCCATAATCGGTACAGGTTGTGACAGCAAGAGCCTGGAGACGGTATCTGAGACAAGATACCGGGCCCTACGGGGCGCAGCAGGCGCGAAACCTTTACACTGCACGAGAGTGCGATAGGGGGACTCCGAGTGCGAGGGCATATAGTCCTCGCTTTTCTGAACCGTAAGGTGGTTCAGGAACAAGTGCTGGGCAAGACCGGTGCCAGCCGCCGCGGTAATACCGGCAGCACGAGTGATGGCCGATATTATTGGGCCTAAAGCGTCCGTAGCTTGCTGTGTAAGTCCATTGGGAAATCCACGCGCTCAACGCGTGGGCGTCCGGTGGAAACTGCACGGCTTGGGGCCGAGAGACTCGACGGGTACGTCCGGGGTAGGAGTGAAATCCTGTAATCCTGGACGGACCACCAATGGGGAAACCACGTCGAGAGACCGGACCCGACAGTGAGGGACGAAAGCCAGGGTCTCGAACCGGATTAGATACCCGGGTAGTCCTGGCTGTAAACGATGCTCGCTAGGTATGTCACGCGCCATGAGCACGTGATGTGCCGTAGTGAAGACGATAAGCGAGCCGCCTGGGAAGTACGTCCGCAAGGATGAAACTTAAAGGAATTGGCGGGGGAGCACCACAACCGGAGGAGCCTGCGGTTTAATTGGACTCAACGCCGGACATCTCACCGGTCCCGACAACAGTAACGACGGTCAGTTTGACGAACTTACCCGAGCTGTTGAGAGGAGGTGCATGGCCGCCGTCAGCTCGTACCGTGAGGCGTCCTGTTAAGTCAGGCAACGAGCGAGACCCGCACTTCTAGTTGCCAGCAACACCCTTGTGGTGGTTGGGTACACTAGGAGGACTGCCATTGCTAAAATGGAGGAAGGAACGGGCAACGGTAGGTCAGTATGCCCCGAATGGACCGGGCAACACGCGGGCTACAATGGCTCTGACAGAGGGATGCGACGCCGAGAGGCGAAGCTAATCTCTAAACGGAGTCGTAGTTCGGATTGCGGGCTGAAACTCGCCCGCATGAAGCTGGATTCGGTAGTAATCGCGTGTCATAAGCGCGCGGTGAATACGTCCCTGCTCCTTGCACACACCGCCCGTCAAAGCACCCGAGTGGGGTCCGGATGAGGCCACCATGCGGTGGTCGAATCTGGGCTCCGCAAGGGGGCTTAAGTCGTAACAAGGTAGCCGTAGAGGAATCTGCGGCTGGATCACCTCCTACTGACCGGGATTGGGGCTTTGCCCCAACCCACCTTCACTTGGTCGTTGTTTACAACGACCAATTGGCATTGACTGGTGACCACAAGTCACCGCGAGTCGGAAGTTCTCCGACTACTGCATGGGCCCTTGGGCTCACATGACCTCTCCGAGTCGGACCCCCTCACGGGGGCGCCGGGTGCAACTCCCGGCGGGTCCGTACGACGTAGCACGTCCGAACCGTGCCCCTTAAGTGTGGGACGGCGCTCGGATGTGATACGACGACAGATGCACCATCCCGGGTAAAACCGAGGTTGGGAAGGGTCGATTCGCCCACCATCCACCACCTTGGGGGCGAGTATGAAACCGTGTGTACGTGCGATCCAGGCGTCCACTGGACTCGT